>CAXTVE010000370.1:0-3212 GCA_964247485.1 uncultured Propionibacteriaceae bacterium | reverse complement strand
CTCGCCGACCCGCTCCACACCCTCGTCGGAGACCGCCAGCTCGCGGGCGCGCCGCGGCAGCGCATCCAGGCCGGCCCGGGTCGCCGCCCGCTCGGCCAGGGCGAGCTCCTCGGACTCGGCGGTGTCCTCGGGCAGCCGGGACCAGCGGACGACCGCCGGCATCGTCGTGGCCTGCACCAGCATGGTCGCGCCGATCACCGTGAAGGTGGCGATCAGCACCAGGTCGCGGCCCCCCCCCCGCTGCCCCGCCGCGGTCTGGGTCGGGAGGGCCAGGGCGGCGGCCAACGAGACCGCCCCGCGGAACCCCGACCAGGCCACCGGCAGCCGCTGCCGGGCACCCACCCGCCGGGCGCGCTGGGACTCCCGCCGGTCCAGGGCGCGGATCGCGTACGGGGTGAGGTAGACCCAGGCCAGCCGGGTCCCGGCCACCGTGGCGGCGACCAGCAGCCCGAAGCCCAGCGCCTCCAGCGCGCTGGCCGAGGACAGGTCGGCGAGCAGGGTCGACAGCTGCAGCCCGACCAGGACGAACAGGCTGCCGTTCAGCACGTAGGTCGTCGTCCGCCAGAAGGCGTACGACTGCAGCCGGGTGGTCGCGTCGATGACCCGGGGACCGGTCTGGCTGAGCGCGAGGCCGCAGCTCACCACGGCCACCACCCCCGACACATGCAGCGTCTCGGCCGGCAGGAACGCGGCGAACGGCGTCACCACACTGACCGCGGTCTGCAGCGCCGTGTCCGTCATCCGCCGCCGGATGAAGGTGACGACCAGGGCCACCAGCAGCCCGATGCCGGCGCCGCCGACGTAGGAGAGCAGCAGCCCGCCGCTGATCCGCCAGACGTTCGGCTCGGTGGTGCCGACCGCCACCCCGACCGCGGCGCCGTAGAGGACCAGGGCGGTGCCGTCGTTGATCAGGCTCTCGGCCCGGACGGTGGTGAGCGTACGCCGGGGCAGCCGGGTGGCGATGGCCGCGACGGCCGTGGCGTCGGTGGGCGCGACGACGGTGCCGAGCACGAAGGCCAGCGACCAGGGCAGGCCGAGGGCGTGGGCGACCGCCGCCACCGCGGCGGCGGTCGCCATCACGAGCAGCAGGGCCAGCAGCACGATCACCCGCAGGTTGGCCCGGATCTCGCGGAGCGAGGTGGTCAGCGACTCCCAGTAGAGGATGGCCGGCAGGAACAGCAGCAGCACGACCTCGGGCGGCATCGCCACCTCGCCGAGCCCGGGCACGAAGCCGACGAGCACGCCGAGCACCAGCAGCACCGCCGGGGCCGGCAGCCGGATCCGGCGGGCCAGGGCACCCCCGGCCACCAGCAGCACCCCGACCAGCACGATGACCTCGGGTCCGTTCACCGCAGCCTCCTTCGGAGGGCAACGTACCCGCCCGCGGCCGGCCGCCCGGACTACACCTCGGCGTCGGCCGGCAGCTCGATGTTGTACGACGTGATCGCGACGACCTGGTCGCCCACGAAGCGGTAGAGGTCGCAGGAGGCCACGGTGGTCACCGAACCGTCGGCCGCCTCGTACTCCGCCTGGGCGTCGACGACCACTGCGTCGGCGCCAACGACCGTCTCGAAGCGGGTGAACCGGGTGCGGGTCTCGGCGAGCTCGGTCGCGCTGGCTTCGCAGGCCTCGACCACCGAGGCGCGGCCGTCGATCACCGGACCGCCGACGAGCGACCAGCGGACATCGGCGTGCAGGGCCGGGTACGCCTCGGCGAACCGGTGGCCGGAGAGGGCGGTGGCGACGGTCTCGGGCGTGGTGGTGGTCATGACCCCGACTCTGCCAGAGTCTCGAGCCGCGGTCGGCTCAGGCCGCGACGGCGCCCGCCTTCAGCCGACCGGCCACCGCGATGGCCCGCGCCGCGAGGTGGTCCAGCGCCGCGTCCTCGGTCTCGGTGAGCGGGAGATCGTTGTTCGGCCCGGTCACGTGGGAGACCCCGTACGGGTTGCCGTCGGCGAACTTCAGCGGGTCGGTGTAGCCCGGCGGCACCACGATGCCGCCCCAGTGGTAGAACACGTTGTAGAGCGCGAGCAGTGTCGACTCCTGGCCGCCGTGCGCGGTCTGGGAGGCCGTGAAGCCGGCGTACACCTTGTCGGCCAGCAGGCCCTGCCCCCACTGGGGGCCGAGGGTGTCGATGAACTGCTTGAGCTGGGACGCCACGTTGCCGAAGCGGGTCGGGGTGCCGAAGAGCACGGCGTCGGCCCAGACGAGGTCGTCCGCGGTCGCCTTGGGCTCGGTCTTGGTGATGTCGACGTGCTGGCTCCACGCGGCGTTGCTGTCGATGGCCTCCTGCGGGGCCAGCTCGGAGACCTGGCGCAGCCGGACCTCGGCGCCCTGCTTCTCCCCCGCCGCGGCGACCCGCTCGGCCATGGAATGGATCGTGCCGGTGGCCGAGTAGTAGATGACGGCCAGCTTGACGTCGGGCATGGAGCTCCTCCATAAGTAGTTGCGTTCTCAACTACTACTACCCAGCGGAGCGGCGTCCATGCGCGAGCCCCGACCCGGGCGCGGCAACCGTCTGCGAGCAGGCGGCGATCACGGGCTGGTCATCGGTGGCCAGTACGCCGCACGCCCCGTGGGCCGCCGCCCGGGTCAGCACCTCGGCGACCAGCGCCGCCGAGTCGGGGTCGAGCTCGCTGGTGGGGTCGTCCAGCACCAGCAGCCGGGGCCGGAGCACCAGGGCCCGGGCGATGGCGACCCGCTGCTGCTGGCCGCCGGAGAGCTCCTCGACCAGGTTGTGCCAGGTGGCCGGAGCCAGCCCGACGGCCGCCAGCTGCTGCTCGGCCCGCCGCCAGATCGCCGCGCCGGAACCCTGCCCGGGGCGCCCGAGCAGCGCCACCACCAGGTTCTCGGCCGCGGTCAGCGTGCCGACCAGCCCGTAGTCCCGGCTGACGTAGCCGACCCCGCCCGCGGCGATGACGCCGGCCAGCGGTTCGCCGTCCACCGATACCGACGCGTGGCGGTCCAGCCGCCGCAGCCCGGCCAGACCCGCCAGCAGGGCCGACGTCTCCGCCGCCGACCCGAACGCCACCCGGGCCAGCACGCCCGCCGGCACCCGCAGCTCCTCGGCCCCGACCAGCCCGGTCGCGACCAGCCCGCCCGTCACGATCCCTCCTCAGCGCGGGACCGCCGCGCGACCCGCAGCTCATCGCCCGACAAAGCCGTCACCTCGACCGTCGACCCCGGCGTCCAGCCCGCGAGCAGCTCCTCGG
>CAXTVE010000369.1:0-3213 GCA_964247485.1 uncultured Propionibacteriaceae bacterium | reverse complement strand
ACCAGCAGCGAAGCAGCAGGGGCGGCCGCTCCTAGGGGCGACTCGGGCTGAGCGCACATAGTGCGTAGGTGCGGTACCCCGACCCTGCAGTGCGCGCGCACGTTTGACGCCCGGAACCTCATGTTTGCGGGGATCTTGTGCAGGTCTAGGGCCGCAGACCGGTGCGGGTGCGGGCGTCATACACTCAGGCGATGCGCTCGGCAGAGATCAGAGAGCGGTTCCTGAGCTTCTTCGAGGAGCGGGGTCACCGGCGGATGGCGTCGGCGTCGCTGGTGCCTGCGAGCTTCGACCCGACGGTGCTGCTGACCACGGCGGGAATGCAGCCGTTCAAGCCGTACTTCCGGGGCGAGGAACAGCCGCCCTCGCCGCGCCTGACGTCGTGTCAGAAGGTGTTTCGCAGCACGGACATCGAGAACGTCGGGCTCACCGCCAGGCACCTGACGTTCTTCGAGATGCTCGGCAACTTCTCGGTGGGTGACTACTTCAAGCAGGGCGCCGCGGAGTTCGCGTGGGAGTTCTCGCGCGAGCAGCTCGGGTTCGAGGAGCACCGGATCTGGATCACCGTGTTCGGAGGTGACGAGGAGCTCGGCGTGGGCCCCGACGAGGAGGCCATCGAGTGCTGGCGCGCCATCGGGGTGTCCGAGGACCGGATCGTGCGGCTGGGGATGGAGGCGGAGGACGTCCGCGCCGACGCCCTCGGGCTGGTTGACGGGGGGCGCCGCCTGCCGCGGCGCTATGGGGGCGGCGGCCCCATCACCCTCCCGGCCACTGGCGTAGCGGTAGTGGTAACGGCCGAAGCCGATGATCGACGGCCCCCACATCCGCGGCGCCTCGCCGGTCGCCCGGCCCATCAGCGCCAGCAGGGTGTCGGCGTCGCGCCGCCGGACCCGCGGGGTCACCCGCTCCAGGTAGGCCGCCACATCGGGGTCCATACCGGTCATTGTGCGGCGTCGGCCGAGCCCAGTCCACCACCGACCGCGGCCTCCGGCGGTGGCGTGCTGCGCCGGCGGCGGGTCTTGGGTCGCGGCGCGAACATCGCCCCGAGGTCGACCGTGGTCGAGTTGACGGTGATCACGAACGGCCGGCTGCCGGTGTAGCGGACGATGGAGATCGCCGCCGGGTCGACCACGATCCGCTGGAACTGGTCCAGGTGCATGCCCAGCGCATCGGCCAGGATCGCCTTGATCGGATCGCCGTGGGAGACCGCCGCCCACACCGCGTCGGGACCGTGCTCAGCGGTCAGCCGAGCGTCCCAGCCGCGGATCGCGCCGACCGTGCGGGCCGACATCTCCGCGAGCGACTCGCCCCCGGGGAAGCGCACCGCCGACGGCTGCGACTGCACCGTGCCCCACAGCTTGTCCTTGCTGAGCTCCCGCAGCGACTTCCCCGTCCAGTCGCCGTAGCCGCACTCCACCAGCCCCTGCTCGACGACGACCGGGCTGGCGTCGCTCCGGGCGGCGACCAGCGCCTGGGCGGTCTGCCGACAGCGCCGCAGCGGCGAGGTGACGACGGCCTTGAGCGGTACGCCGGCCACCCGGGCCGCCGTCTCGGCGACCTGCTTGTGCCCGGTCTCGTCCAGCACCACGCCCGACGACCGGCCGGCCAGGATGCCGGCGGTGTTGGCCGAGGTCCGGCCGTGGCGGATCAGCAGCACCGTCGTCATCGGGGGTCCAAGGGGGTCGTCCCCCTTGCTCCGCTACAGGTTGTCATCTCGTCCTGGAGGCTACCGGGTCCGTTCGTCCGCGAGCCCGACCGCCCGGTAGCGACCGCGGACGTGGCCGAGCATCCCGTCCGCCGGCTCCGGCCCCAGCTCGACGTGCTCGACCACCGCACGGACCAGCAGGGTCCAGCCGGCCGACGCCGGCCGGGTGGTGACCCGGGCCCCGAGCCAGCCCGGCCCGCCGTCCAGCACCGGGCCCCACGCGGTGTCCCGCCACCCACCGAGGGTGAACGGGCCGCCCGGCGCCGGGGCGCGGCCGGCGCAGGCGTCGGCGAGGCCGCGGGCGGCCCCGCCCAGCAGGTTCACGGTGAGCGGCGTGCCGCGTACGGGATCGGGGGTGCCGATCCGGTCGGCCAGCGCGGAGTCCTCATCCAGCAGCCCCAGCACCTCGGCCGGCTCGCCGTCGGCGACCAGGAACGACGACAGGGTCCAGCCGGCCCGGCCGAGACCCGTCCCGGCGGCCCAGACGCTGCCCGGCGCCGCCATCCGCGCCCGCCAGCGGCGGAGCGGGTTTCGCTCCGGCTCCGGGGTGGCGAACGGGTGGGTCGCGTGGATGGTCACGACCCCAGTGTTCCCGAACCCGTACGGTATGCCGGGTGCTCGGGGCCGGGCAGACGACAAGGAGCGGATCTGAATGGGGTGGCTGGAAGCCCTCGTGCTGGGTGTGGTTCAGGGGCTGACGGAGTTCCTGCCGATCTCCTCCAGCGCGCACCAGTCGATCGTCGGGCAGTTCCTCGGGGGCGGGGACGTGGGGTCGGCCTTCACCGCGATCACCCAGCTGGGCACCGAGGCGGCCGTGATCCTCTACTTCCGGCACGACATCTGGCTGATCATCCGCAGCTGGGTCGGCTCACTGACGGGGCGGGTGCCGCGGGACAACCCGGAGGCCCGGATGGGCTGGCTGGTGATCATCGGCTCGGTGCCCATCGTGGTGCTGGGGGTGCTGTTCCAGGACTCGATCGACACCACCTTCCGCAACCTGTGGATCACCGTGGCGATGCTGGCCGGCTTCGGGATCGTCATCGGGATCGCCGACCGGCTGGCCCGCAACGTCCGGCCGCTGGAGTCGTTGACCTGGCGACACGGGATGGCCTTCGGGCTGGCCCAGTCGCTGGCCCTGATCCCCGGGGTGTCCCGTTCCGGGGCGACCATCGCGGCCGGGCTGGCGCTGGGCTACCAGCGGGTGGCGGCGGCCAAGTACGCGTTCCTGCTCGCCATCCCGGCCGTGGTGGGCTCCGGCTTCTTCAAGCTCGCCGACATCACCAACGACCCGGTCGAGCCGGCCTGGGGCCCGATCGCTCTGGCCACCGTGGTCTCGTTCGTGATCGGCTACGCGGTGATCGCCTGGCTGCTGCGCTACATCAGCACCCACGACTTCCTGCCCTTCGTGGTGTACCGCATCGCGCTGGCCGCGGTGGTCGCGGCGCTGCTGCTCACCGGTTTCCTGGAGCCGCTGCCGGGGTCGTGACAGCAGTACGGCCCGCTCGGGACGT
>CAXTVE010000368.1:0-3220 GCA_964247485.1 uncultured Propionibacteriaceae bacterium | reverse complement strand
CAGACCGACGAGCCCCCTTTCTGAGAGCAAGGGGGGCGACCCCCTTGGACCCCCGCGGCGCGCCGACAACACACGGGCGCGCGCCAACTGACGTACAGGAGCACTGACACACCACATGGCTAACGCACCCCGGGACAAGCGGGTCCCCAAGAAGAAGGCCAACCCGCTGCGCGCCAACCAGATCATCGACTACAAGGACACCGCCACGCTGCGGAAGTTCATCTCCGAGCGCGGCAAGATCCGCGCCCGCCGGGTGACCGGGCTCTCCGTGCAGGAGCAGCGCAAGGTCGCCATCGCCATCAAGAACGCCCGCGAGGTGGCCCTGTTGCCGTACGCCTCGACGGCCCGCTGAGCAGGAGGGTCTGACGTGAAACTCATCCTGACCGCCCCCGTGGACAAGCTCGGCCTGGCCGGCGACGTGGTCGAGGTGAAGGACGGCTACGGCCGCAACTACCTCGTCCCGCGCGGTCTCGCCATGGTCTGGACCCGCGGCGCGGAGAAGCAGATCGGCGGCATCAAGCGGGCCCGCGACGCGAAGGAGATCCGCGGCGTGGACCATGCCCAGCAGGTCCGGACCGAGCTCGAGGGCCTGTCCGTCGAGCTCGGCGTACGCGCGGGCGAGTCCGGCCGGCTCTTCGGTGCGGTGACCGCCGCCGACGTGGCCGGCGCGATCAAGAAGGCCGGCGGGCCGGCCGTCGACAAGCGGGCGGTGCACATCGCCAAGCCGATCAAGGACGTCGGCACGCACACGGTCGCCGTCAAGCTGCACGACGCGGTGACCGCCCACGTGCCGCTCTCGGTGGTCGCCGCCTGACCCACTCCTCCTCCCCCGACTTGTCAGCGTGGGTCGTCGCCATGACGACCACCCACGCTGACAAGTCGGGAGTGGGTGCCCCTTGGTGACTCCCGTAGGGTCGTGCGCATGGTCGTGATGACCGAGGAGGCGCGGGAGCGTCGGCGGCGGGGTTATCAGCGGCGCGGGGTGGTCTGTGCCCTCGTCTTCGTGCTGATGATCGTCAGCATGCTCGTGCCGCACATCGGCGTGCAGGGGGCAGCCGGCGTCGGACGGTCGATGTTCCCGGCGAGTCGGTTCTTCCTGTTCGCCGACATCACGTCGGGCGGGTTCGGCTTCGACCTCGAACCGGTCGCGGCGGCGTCCGGGATCAACCTGGCCTACTACGGCCTGTCCTTCCAGCACGTCGGACTGGTGCTCGGGTTCTTCACCTTCTGGTCGCTGGCCGCTGAGTCGGTCGGGCGCTGGACCCGGCGCGGGCTGCTGATCGCCGGCTGGATGCTCGCCCTGAGCGCGCCGGTGATCCTCTCGGCCTACCGGCTGCTGGGGAGCGGCGGTATCCCCGCGTATCTCGGCTGGGGCTGGGCGGTCTGCCTGGTCACCGGGATCCTGATGATCATCGGAGCCCGGGCGGCCAAGGACCGTCTCGACAGCACCTGGTACTGGACGCGGCCCGACTGGAACGGCTGAGGTCCGCCCCGGAGCCCCTCGACCGGCTCAGGGCGTACAGGTCAGCGGGGCACGATCATCGGCGTGCCCGCCACCGGGTCCGGCACGACGACGCACTCCAGCCCGAAGACCTGCTGGACCAGCTCGGCCGTGATCACGTCGGTGGGTGCACCCTCGGCGACGATCCGGCCGCCGGCCATGGCGATCACGTGGTCGCAGTAGCGGCAGGCGAGGTTGAGGTCGTGCAACACGACCACGATGGTCTTGCCGACTCCGACGTTCAACCGGCGCAGCAGGCGCAGCAGCTCGACCTGGTGGTTGATGTCCAGATGGGTCGTCGGCTCGTCGAGCAGCAACAGGCCGGTCTCCTGGGCGAGCGCCATCGCCACCCAGACCCGTTGCCGCTGGCCACCGGACAGCTGCCGCACCTCGCGGTCCACCAGGTCCGCCGTCCCGGTCGCGTCCAGCGCCGTCGCAGCCGCGGCGTGGTCCTCCTCGGTCCATCGGCGGAACCACCCCTGGTGTGGGTAGCGGCCGCGCGAGACCAGGTCGGCCACCCTGATCCCGTCGGGCGCGAGCGGCGTCTGCGGCAACAGACCGAGCTCCTTCGCCACGGCCAGGGTGCTCAGGTCGGCGAGCGACCGGCCGTCCAGGGTCACCACCCCGGCCCTGGGCCTGAGCAGCCGGGCCAGGCCCCGGAGCAGGGTCGACTTCCCGCAGGCGTTGGCGCCGACGATCGCGGTCACCTTGCCGTCGAGCAGGGAGACGTCGAGGTCGTTGACGACCGCCGGGCCGTCGTAGCCGAGGGTCAGCCCCTCGGCGCGTAGTCGGCTCATCCGCCGCCTCCTTCACGGTTGGTGGTGATCAACAGCCAGAGCAGGTAGGGCGCGCCGACCGCACCCGTCACCACCCCGGTGGGCAACGGGGTGGGCAGCAGCTGGGCGGCGACCAGGTCGGAGGCGAGCAGCAGGGCGGCACCGACGAGCGCGGCCGCGAGGAGGCCCCCCGTGGCCGGCCCCAGCAGGCGGTTGGCGATCGGCCCGGCCACCAGCGCGACGAAGGCGATCGGCCCGGCGGCCGACACCGCCAGCGCGATCAGCGCGACGGCGATGACCAGCAGGCCGGCCCGGCCCAGCTCCGTCCGCGCCCCCAACCCACGCGCCGCGTCATCCCCCAGCTCGAGCACCCGCAGCTGCCGCTTCAGCAGCACCGCGGCGACCAGCAGGACCGGCACGGTGGTGAACAGAATGCGCAGCTCCACCGCGCTGGCCTGACCCACCGAGCCGGTCAGCCAGTGGATGGCCTGGCGGGCCTCGAAGAGCTGGGCTCGGCTCAGCACGTAGCCGATCAGGCCCTCGAAGAACGCCGCCACGCCGATCCCGATCAGGATGAAGCGGTAGCCCGCCACCCCGCCGCGCCAGGCCAGGACGTACATCAGCAGCGTGCCGACAGCGGCCCCGCCGAACGCGAGCGCACACAGCAGCAGCCCACCGACCTGGAGCAGCACGATCCCGGTGACCGCGGCCAGCGCGGCTCCGGAGGAGACTCCGACGAAGTCCGGGGAGGCGAGCGGGTTGCGCAGCAGCTGCTGGAAGATGGTGCCGGACGCGCCGAGGGCGAGACCGACGACGAGGGCCGACAGGGCGGTGGGCAGCCGGAGGCTCCGGACCACGAAGTCAACGCTCGGGTCGATCCGCAGCCGGAGCACCGATCCGACCACCTCCGTGGCGCTCAACCGGACGCTGCCCAGCATCATCG
>CAXTVE010000367.1:0-3268 GCA_964247485.1 uncultured Propionibacteriaceae bacterium | reverse complement strand
GGGCGGGGACCGGCGATCCGCCGGCGCCAGCGGCCCAGACGCCCAGCTGCGTACTGCCACTCGGGCGGTCGAGCGCTTTGGCGATGTCGCCGGGCAGCGCCACCGCCGTGCTGCCGGCCTGGCCCTGGATCTCTGCGGACAGCTCACCTGTGGTCGAGATCACCGCGCGACCGGTGACCTCCCGGCCGCGGGCTTCCTGACCGGTCGCGGACCGGAAGGCCGCCAGGGTCGCAAAGGTCGCCGGGTAGCCCGCGCCGCGGGACCAGGTCGCCAGTGAGGTCGGTGCGGAGCCCGACACCCGGTTGTAGACGTTGCCGTTGGCGCTGATCCGCATCGCCTCGGCACTTTCCTTGCCGCTGTAGTCCTCAACGCAGAGCACGCAGGTCGCCGACCCGCCCTGCAGCCCGAGGACGTTGTTGCTGACGGTGACGCCCTGGGTCTGCCACGGCATCTCCGGATCCGGCCACGGGCGCCGCGGGTCGACAGCCTGATCGGACCGGTCGGTGTTCCGCCGCAGGTCCTGCACCAGCCACAGCGAACGACTGTTGCCCAGGAAGGTGTTGTTCCAGATCTGTACGTCGCTGGTGTTGTTGACCTTGATCCCGTCGCGCTGGTTGTGCAGGAACAGGGAGTCACCGACCACGGCCCGGGCGGACAGCTCGAGGAACAGGCCGTCGCCGGCGTTGCGGTTGAAGTTCGAGCCGCGGATGACGGTGTCGTAGACCGACAGGTCGTTCCAGAACCCAGGACCGTAGTTGTCAGAGAAGCTGCTGTCGACCACCGTGACCCCTCGGCTGGCGCCCAGCTTGGCGCCACCCGAGACCGGAGCGATGTTGAAGGACTCGATGTTGTTGCGCTGGGCCAGCACCTTGTTCATCAGCAGGTCATCGGCGAAGCGGGCGTGGATGCCGAGCATGCCTGAATAGCTGACCGTCACCTGGCGGAGCCGGGCTCCCTTGGCCTGGATGCTGATCCCGCTGGTCGACATCTCGGAGACCTCGACATTCTCCATCGTGATGTCGGGCTTCTCGAGGGTGACGGCGCCGGTGTGCCAGACCGACGGGGCATAACGCCGGATCCCGATGCCGCGGACCACCACGCCCGCCGCCCGGATGTTGACCGCCTGCGGGAGGTTGCTGGCGGCCACGGTCCGGTTCGACGGGTCGGCGCCGACGTAGAGCCGGGAGGTGGACTCGTCCAGGTAGAACGACCCATCGTTGACGGCGTCGAGAGAGGCGGCCTGCCGCTGTCGGGCGCCGTCGATCCACACCTGGTCCGGATGGGCGGCCATCGGTGCGTTGGAGTTGACGAACTGCCAGTCCTTGGCCCGGTTGTCCGGGGCGCCCTTCGTGTACGTCGGGCTGTGGTCGAACCGGGTGGTCCAGCCGTCGTGCCGCCACCGCGAACCGTCCCGCACCCAGCCGCGGACAGCGGTGCTGCCGTCCAGCCAGACCTCTTCGCCCGGGTAGTTCTGCACGGTGACCTGCTTGTAGACCGCGACCTGCTCGTTGTACACGCCGCCGCGCAGGACCACTGTTCCGCCGGCAGGCGCCAGCGCAAGCGCCCGGGCCAGGGTCCGGACGGGCGCACTGGCCGTGCCGGGCGCCGAGTCGCCACCCCAGGGAGCGGCGTGGACGGCCGAGGCCGGCACCGGGTAGGACGTCGATCCGACTGCGGCCGATCCGGCCGACTCGGCCGGGCGGGTGGCCGCGGCGACGACCCGGTCCTGTGGCCAGGGGGTCAGGGCCACGGCGGCGCCGAGCGCCGCGGTGAGGAGGAGGACGGCTGCGGTCCGAGCCGGTCGCATCGGCCGTCGCTGACCGGCCTGACGTAGGTTTCCCTTGGACAACACGCTCTCCCCCATCACGGCTCTCGGCCATGGCGACAGAGCTGGTCCGCCCCGTCGTGCCCAAACCGTAACCTAAAGTGCGCACAGATCACAGTTCGGACACATTCCGGGCCTCGGTCGCACCTCGGCGGCCGGTGATCGCCCGTCCTACGCCGGGTCGGGCTGGGCCGCCCGGACAGGAGTTGCCATCGCCACGGTGAAGAAGACCAGGAACGCGGTCGAGGCATCGAACAGCCCACTCTCGAGGAAGCCCCGCAGCGCGAGATAGCACAGCAGGGCCAGCTGGATGGCCCGTAGCGGTCGCGGGGAGTTCGCGGTCGCGAACATGCTGCTGAGCATCCAGAGGGCGCACAGCACGAGGCCGAGGTATCCGCCCTGGACGAGAGCGGACACCCAGCTGCTGTCCAGGATCTGGGTCTCCCAGTACTGGCCGGGCACCTCGATCCGCTTCATCGGCAGCCCACCGCCGAACCAGGTCAACCAGGGGGAGCTCTTTGGACCGAGCGCCGCCTGCCAGGCGATCGTGCGGTTGCTGAGGGTGGTCAGCTCCGCCGGATCGTCGCGCACCAGGAGGCCACGAACGAAATTCGTGCCCACCAGCACCCACCACAGCACCGGCGTCAGGACCAGGGCGATGACCACCGTGCGCATCCGCATCGCCTGGGCGTGCAGGATCACGAGCAAGGCGCCGGCCGCCACGGCGATCAACGGCGTCCGCGACCCCGTCGCGATCAGCATCGCGGTCGCCACCGGCACGCTGACGAGGTGCAGCCAGCTGTCCTGGCCATTGAGGATCCGCCAGAGGCACCACAGCAGCACCAGGGCGCAGATGGAGGCCAGCTCGTTCGGGTGCAACGGGGGCAGTCCGCCCTCGAGGCGGCCCTCGGCCAGACTGCCCGCGCCGGTGACCGCGCCCACGACCGCGTACGTGGCCAGGGCCGCGACCAGGCAGCCGAGGAGGGTGACGCCGTCGAAGGTGCGGGACAGGACGACGATCGTGGCGACCACCACCAGCACCCGGACCACGATGACGACGGCAGGCACCAGCTCACCGGTGCTCCACGCCCCGATCACCGTCACCCCGAGGTAGAGCAGCAGGAAGACGACCGGCCCGGACCGCAGCTCGCGCGACGGCCGGTTGAAGGCGACCAGCACCGCACAACCGAGGACGAACAGGCTGAGCACCGCCTTGATGACCACGATCGGGTCGAGCCCGCCCTCGAAGTAGGTCTTGCTCCGCCACGGGATCGTTGCCCCGATCAGCACCAGGAAGACGAAGTACGGCCCGGCCGGCATCCGAGGACGGCGGGCGCCCAGCGGCAGTGGCGGATCGACGACCGGGGCGACGCTCGGCGCGGTCATCGTGCCGCGGGCTCCTTACTGCCCGCCACCTGCTCGGCCGATTCGCTGTCCCCCTGA
>CAXTVE010000366.1:0-3276 GCA_964247485.1 uncultured Propionibacteriaceae bacterium | reverse complement strand
CGGGCGCTCGGCCTCTCCGCCCGGGTCGTGCCGCAGCACCTCGAGCAGCACCCTGAGCTCGGCCAACAGGCTTCGGCTCTGCGTCTCGATCCGGGCGAGCCCGGCCTGCAGCTCGGGGACGTCCCGGGCACCTCGGGCCACGGCCTCGGCCTGCTGGTCGATGCCGCCCAGGCCCGCCGTGACGACCGCCTGCAGGTCGTCGGCCAGGCGGGCCCGTTCGCGAGCGCGGATCTCCGCCTGCTCCCGGCCGAGGGCGACGATCCGGGCCCGCCGGTCGTTCCGTGTGCGGAGGAACCGGCGGGCGATCAGCCCGACGCCGTCGGCGGCGAGGGCGATGCCCAGGATGGCCAGACCGGCCGGCCAGCCCCACCCGGACTGCCGCGCCTCGGCGTCCAGCCCGACCACCACCGCGTACCCGACCTGGCCCAGCACGGCCAGCGCGGCCAGTCCCGCACGGGCCCGCGCGGCCACCAGCACCGCCGTGAGCGCGAGCAGCCAGGTCTCCTCGCCGGTCGGCCCGGCGATGAGCAGCAGGACGACCACGGCGGCGGTGAGCGCCAGAGCGGGGCGCGGTCGGTCCCACAGGGCGGCGGCCGCCGCTGCGAGCACGACCAGACCCTGAACGGCGGGGAGGACGCCGGCGAGTCCGAGATCGACCCCCTCGTACAGCTCGCCGATCACCGTCGAGACCACATCGAGCAGGATGAAGACGATCACGATCAGCCGCACCGCGCGCAGCCCGTCCTCGACGGGCTCGGCCCCGGCCGCTGGTGGAGTCATCCGACTCCCCTCGAGGTGGGCTGGTGGCATCAGACGTCTCGACCCTATTCGCCCGGCGGAACTAGGGTGACCGCGTGAGCGGGCCCTCTCGCGTCCTGGTGGTCGATGACGAGCCGGTGGCCCGGGCGGCATACCGGACGTTCCTCGCCCACGGGACCGAGTTCGTGGTCTGCGGCGAGGCCCGCAACGGCGCCGAGGGGGTCGTGGCGTACGCGAGCCTGGCCCCGGACCTCGTCCTGATGGACCTGCAGATGCCGGTCCTCCCCGGGGTCGAGGCCACCCGGCAGATCTGCGCCCGCTGGCCGGCCGCGTGCGTCGTGGTGCTGACCACCTTCGGCACCAGTGATCACGTGGTGGCCGCCCTGCGGGCGGGTGCGGCCGGCTACCTGCTGAAGGATGTCGGCGGCCCCGGGCTGCTGGCCGGTCTGCGCCAGGCCCTGGCGGGGGAGATGCCGCTGTCCGCCGCTGTCCGCCGCGCCCTCGTCTCGGCCGTCGTCGAGGACCGGCCCGCCCGGGCCGCGGCCGAGGTGGGTCTGACTGCCCGGGAGCACGAGGTGCTGACCTGGCTGGCCCAGGGCCTGACCAATGCACAGATCGGGGCGCGGATCCATGTGTCCGAGGGCTCGGTCAAGCAGCATCTCTCCTCCATCGGCGGCAAGCTGGGGGTCTCGGCGCGGACCGGCATCCTGATCCGGGCGATCCGGCTGGACCTCATCGACCCGCAGGCCCCACCCGGCTAACTTTCGGCCAGGATGTCGGCCGCACCGTTGTCCGGCGGCGGCGGATGCCGGAACGTGGCCGGCATGACAGTGCCGACTGAGGTGGCAGCGGCGGTCCCGGTGCCGGAGCGCAACCCGGCGTACGCGGTCGTCGCCGACCGGGTCGCCAAGTCCTACCTGGTGGGGAAGCGCCCGGTCGACGTGCTGCACGGGGTCTCGATGACCGTGGGCTACGGCGAGATGGTGGCGGTGATGGGGCCGTCCGGGTCCGGCAAGTCGACGCTGCTCTACTGCCTGGCCGGGCTGGAGGCACCGAGCAGCGGCGCGGTGACGCTGGCCGGGAGGCCGCTGGCCTCGTGCCGCCGGGCCGACCTGGCCCGGATGCGCCGGTCGGAGGTGGGCTTCGTCTTCCAGGCCTACAACCTGATCCCGACGCTCACCGCGTACGAGAACGTGGCCCTGCCGTACCGGCTGCGGCGGGAGCGCCCGCCGGCGGAGCTGATCGCGGCCACCCTGGCCGGCGGCGGGCTCGCCGACCGGGCCAGCGCCCGGCCCCCGACCATGTCCGGCGGCGAACAGCAGCGGGTGGCCCTGGCCCGGGTGCTGGCCCAGCAGCCGCGGATCGTCTTCGCCGACGAGCCGACCGGGGCCCTGGACACCCGCTCCGGCGCAGTGGTGCTGGCCGAGCTGCGGCGGATCGCGCACTCGCCCGAGCAGTGCGTGGTGGTGGGCACCCACGACCCGGCGGTCGCCGCGCAGTGCGACCGGGTGATCTTCCTGACCGACGGCCGACTGGCCACCGAGCTCCGTCCGTCCGGGGTGGCGGCGGTCGCCGCGGTGCTGGCGGGCCTGTCCGCGCCGGGGCCGGCGGCGTAGCCGTGCGCCACCTGCACCTGGCCGAGCTGCGGAACTCCTGGTCGGCGTGGCTCGGCGTCAGCGTCGCGTTCCTGGTCACCAACCTCACGCTGGCCCTGTGCGCCCTGGTGTGGCTGGCGGGCGAGCGCATGATCGCGGCCGGGGACCTGGACCGGCTCCAGTCCGGCGCCCTGACCCTGACCCCGGAGCTGAACCTCGTCTTCTGCGCCATGGTCGCCATCTCGGTGCTGGGCGGCTCGACGAGCCTCGTGGTCGACTCCCGGCGCGGGTCGCTGGCCCGGCTGGCCCTGAGCGGGGCGACGCCCGGCCAGGTGGTGGCCACGGTGATGACCCAGCTCGCGGTGTTCAGCGTGGCCTGCTCGCTCCTCGCCGACGCGCTGGCGTACGCGCTGCTCGTGCCCACGCTGCGGTACGTGGCCGGCGAGCAGGAGGAGTTCGTCGGGGTCCCGGAGCCGGTCTACGCCGTCTGGCCGGTGCTGCTGGCCAATCTGCTCGCGGTCGGTGTCGCCCTGCTCGGTGGGTACCGGCAGGCCCGGCGGGCCAGCCGCATCCCCCCGGTCGAGGCGCTGCGCCAGTCGACCGGCGTCTCGGCGGAGCGGATGACGGTGCTGCGCTGGCTGGGGGGCGGCCTGCTGCTGGCTCTGATCATCGCCGCGTACGCGCTGATCCCCTCGGTCACCGCGGTGCACACCAGCGAGACGATGAGCAACCTGCTGATCACCAGCATCGGGCTGCTCGTGCTCACCGCCGCGCTGCTGGCGCGGCTCGCCCCGCTGCTCGTCGGGCCGCTGACCCGCGCCTGGACCCGGCTCGTGCCCCCCCCCCCCCCCCCCGGGCGGGGGGGCCCCCCCCCCCCCCGGGGGGGGGGGGCGCGGGGGGCGAAGGGCCGCCGACCGGGGCG
>CAXTVE010000365.1:0-3282 GCA_964247485.1 uncultured Propionibacteriaceae bacterium | reverse complement strand
TCCCGCCGTTGCGGTAGTAGTCGGCCTCGCCGGGGGTGTCGATCCGGACCGTCGCCTCGAAGGTGATCCCGCCCGCGCTGACCGAGACCGTCCGCGGGGTCGTCCCGTCGTTCAGTGCGGTGACGCCGTTGATGGCGAAGGTCTCCTCGCCGGTCAACCCGAGCGACTCCGCGCTGTCGCCCTCGGCGAACTGCAGGGGCAGCACCCCCATGCCGATCAGGTTCGACCGGTGGATCCGCTCGTAGGACTGCGCGATCACAGCCTTGACCCCGAGCAGCGCGGTGCCTTTGGCCGCCCAGTCCCGGGAGGATCCGGAGCCGTACTCCTGGCCGGCCAGCACCACCAGCGGCGTGCCGGCGGCCAGGTAGTGCTCGGACGCCTCGTAGACCGAGGTCACCGGACCGTCCGGAGCGGTGAAGTCGCGGGTGAACCCGCCCTCGGTGCCCGGGGCGAGCTGGTTGCGCAACCGGATGTTGGCGAACGTGCCCCGGATCATCACCTCGTGGTTGCCGCGCCGCGAGCCGTAGGAGTTGAAGTCGGTCCGCTGCACCCCGTGCTCGGCCAGGTACCGGCCCGCCGGCGAGTCGGCCTTGATCGAGCCGGCCGGGGAGATGTGGTCGGTGGTGATCGAGTCCCCCAGGAGGAGCAGCACCCGCGCGCCGGCGATGTCGGTGACCGGTGCCGGCGCGGCCGGCATCCCCTCGAAGTACGGGGGCTTGCGCACGTAGGTCGACTCCGGGTCCCAGGCGAACGTCTCGCCCTCCGGGGTGGGCAGCGACTGCCACTGCTGGTCGCCGGCGAACACGTCCGCGTACGAGTCGGTGAACATCTCCGCGCCGATCGCCGAGGCGACGACCTCGGAGATCTCGGCCTCGGTCGGCCAGACGTCGCGGAGGAAGACGTCCCGCCCCTGCTCGTCGGTGCCGAGCGAGTCGTTCACCAGGTCGATGTCCATGGTCCCGGCCAGCGCGTACGCAACCACCAGCGGCGGCGAGGCGAGGTAGTTCATCTTCACGTCGGGGTTGATCCGGCCCTCGAAGTTGCGGTTGCCCGACAGCACGGAGACCACGGCGAGGTCGTGCTCCTGGACCGCGGCGCTGACCTCGGGGATCAGCGGCCCGGAGTTGCCGATGCAGGTGGTGCAGCCGTAGCCGACGAGGTTGAAGCCGAGCTTGTCCAGGTAGGGCGTCAGGCCGGATCGGTCGTAGTAGTCGCTGACCACCTTGGACCCGGGGGCGAGGGTCGTCTTGACCCAGGGCTTGCGGGACAGGCCGCGCTCCACCGCCTTCTTGGCCACCAGCGCCGCACCGATCATCACGCTCGGGTTGGAGGTGTTGGTGCAGGAGGTGATCGCGGCGATGGTCACGGCGCCGTGGTCCAGCTCGAAGGAGCTGCCGTCGGACAGGGTGACCGGCACCTTCCTGGTCGGCCGGGTGCGGTTCCCGTTCCCGTGCTCCCCGTACTCGTGCGGCTCGGCGCCGTTGTCGTTGCTGGCCGACACCGGGTCCGAGGCCGGGAACGTCTCGGCGACGCCCTCGTCGAGGCTGTTCTCCTCCGAGCCGACATAGTCGGCCAGGGCCTCGCGGAAGCCCTCTTTCGCATGGGCCAGCACGACCCGGTCCTGCGGACGCTTGGGCCCGGCGATGCTCGGCACCACGCTGCCCAGGTCCAGCTCGAGGTACTCGGAGTAGCGAGGCTCACGGTCGTCGTCGTGCCAGAGTCCCTGCTCCTTCGCGTACGCCTCGACGAGCGCGATCTGAGCCTCGCTGCGGCCGGTCAGGCGGAGGTAGTCGGTGGTGGCGCCGTCGATGGGGAACACGGCGATGGTGGAGCCGTACTCCGGGCTCATGTTGCCGATGGTGGCCCGGTTGGCCAGCGGCACCTGCGAGACGCCGGGGCCGTAGAACTCGACGAACTTGCCGACCACCTTGTGCTGCCGCAGCATCTCGGTGATGGTCAGCACCAGGTCGGTGGCGGTGGCCCCCTCGGGCATCGACCCGGACAGCTTGAAGCCGACCACCCGCGGGATGAGCATCGACACCGGCTGGCCGAGCATGGCCGCCTCGGCCTCGATGCCACCGACGCCCCACCCGACGACGCCGAGCCCGTTGACCATGGTGGTGTGGGAGTCGGTGCCGACGCAGGTGTCGGGGTAGGCCTGGCCGTTGCGGGTGAACACCACCCGGGCCAGGTGCTCGATGTTGACCTGGTGGACGATCCCGGTGCCCGGCGGCACCACCTTGAAGTCGTCGAAGGCGGTCTGCCCCCAGCGCAGGAACTGGTAGCGCTCGCGGTTGCGGCCGTACTCGATCTCCACGTTGCGGCTGAACGCGTCGGCCGTGCCGAACACGTCGGCGATCACCGAGTGGTCGATGACCAGCTCGGCCGGGGCCAGCGGGTTGATCTTGGTGGCGTCCCCGCCCATCTCGGCCATGGCCTCGCGCATGGTGGCCAGGTCGACCACGCAGGGCACTCCGGTGAAGTCCTGCATGATCACCCGCGCCGGGGTGAACTGGATCTCCGTGCTCGGCTCCGCCGCCGCCTCCCACCCGGCGAGCGCCCGGATGTCGTCGCCGGTGATGTTGGCGCCGTCCTCGGTCCGCAGCAGGTTCTCCAGCAGGATCTTCAGGCTGTACGGGAGGGTGTCGGCGCCCTCGACCGCGTCCAGCCGGAAGATCTCGTACGACTCCTCGCCGACCGGAAGGGTGGACCGGGCACCGAAGCTGTTGACGCTCATGCGGCTCTCCATCGAGGTCGGGACAAAGTATCTTGACGTCAAGATACCAGGGTGGACGTGACCTGTCTCGCACCCTAGCGCCCTGACTCCCGAGCCGGTTCAGGCATCGCGCCTGGATCTCCTACGCGCGTTTCACCTCTGGTCGGCGTGGCTCCGCGTGTCCCGGGCTCTGGCGTAGCGATCTCAGATCTCGCTCGGAGGGCGGGAGCTGGTGGGTCATTCCGGGCTGGTCGGCCGGCGCTGCGGACGCAGCCTGAATCCGCTACGCCACGAGGTGCCGGCACCCAGGGTCAACGGGATGTTGGTGTAACGCGCGTAGCAGAGTCAGGCCGAAGGATGGCGACGCACTCCACGTGGTGGGTCATCGGGAACAGGTCGTACGCGGTGATCGCGCTGGCGCGGTACCCCAGGTCCGCGGCCGTCGCGAGGTCGCGGGCCAGGGCGGCCGGGTCGCAGGCCACGTAGGCCACCGCGCGGGGGCGCCGGGCGGTCACGGCCCGGATGACGTCGCGGCCCGCCCCGGTCCGCGGCGGGTCCAGTACCAC
>CAXTVE010000364.1:0-3285 GCA_964247485.1 uncultured Propionibacteriaceae bacterium | reverse complement strand
TCACCCCGCCGTCGACCAACAGGTCGGTGCCGGTGATGAAGGTGGCGGTCGGGCCGAGGAGGAACGCGGCGGCGTCGGCGATGTCGCTGGGCGTTCCGACGCGCCCGGTTCCCGAGGCGCTGATCATCGCCCGCATCACGTCGCCGTACTCGCCGTCCAGCTCCTGCTGGCCCATCGCGGTGGAGATGACGCCAGGGCTGATGCTGTTGATCCGGGCGCCTCGGGTTCCCCACTGGGAGCTGGCGGCTTGGACCCGCAGCTGGTTGCCTCGCTTGGCCAGGGGATAGGCGGCTGAGGCCTCGGTGGCGGTCTGCACCACGGGAAGGGCGGTGAGCTCCTCGGGTGCCGTGAGGGCGAGGTGGGACTCGTCCTCCGGCGCCAGCGCGACCCCGTGCCCGGCCATGCTCGAGATGACGACCCCGGCTCCGCCGTAGGCGATCACCTCGCCGAACTCCTCCAGGACGACCGCGACGCCGACGAGATCGACGGCGAGCACCGCGTCCCGCGACGCCTGGGCCGGGGACAGTCCCGCGGTGTGCACGACCTGGGTGATCGGACCGAGGCCGGCCGCGGTCGAAGCCAGCCCGGCAACGGAGTCACGGGTCGAGACGTCGACCTTCACGGTCGTCACGTCGAAGCCCTCGCCGCGCAGCGTGGTGGCCACCCGGTCGAGAGCCGGTTCGCTGAAGTCAGCCAGCACCAGCTGTCGTCCCGCGCCCTGGCGGCGGGCGATCGCCTCTCCCATGCCGCCGACGCCGATCACCACGGTGACCTCAGGACCGACGGCCCGCGGTAGTGGTGCGACCCGATCCGGCTCTGTCTCCTCGGTCGACTCCGACGGCGTCTCGCCGCCGTTCGCCCGAGCGACCAGGTCGTCGATGACCTGCTGGGAGAGCTGGCCCTTGCTGAGGCTCACCAGGCGCTGGAGAGCGAGCATTCGGACCGGGCGCAGGGCGGACTCGTCCTGCCCACCCGAGGCGAGCATCTCCCGCAGGAGAGGACCGCCGACCGGGTGCTTCAACCAGTCGCCAACCGACGACTTGGCGGTGAGAGGCTTCTCTGCCTTGGCCATGATGCGTTCCGATCCCTGAGGGGCCACTCTATCTACCGATCGGTAAATATACCCGACAATAGGCTCGGCCGCAACGCGGGCGTCCCGCGGACGACTCCTCTGGTGGTCAAGCGAAGAAGCGGTCGCCGAAGCGATTCCAGATGGCCATGAAGTCGACGTCCTCGTCGCGGACCCAGCTGAACTCCAGCCCGTCCCAGAACGCCAGCAGCTCGACGGCCGCGGTCTCCGGGTCGTCCTTCCAGGCCAGCTGGCGCCGCATCTCCTCCTGGGCCGCCCGCGCGCGAGCGCTGAAGTACTCGTGCGCAGGATGGGTTGGATCCAGGGCCTCGCCGGCCAGGACCTGGTAGAGCCGGACGACTTCACGCTGTTGCAGATTCCGGGCGACGACGCGGTCGAGGAACGTACGGACCCGTTCCGGCGTCGGCTCGTCGACCGTCTCGCTGCCGAGCGCGATGTAGTCCTGCTCGTCGCGCTGGAGCAGGACTCCCTTGAGCAGCTCGGTCATCGACGGGAAGTAGTGCAGCACCGAGGGCTTGCGCACGTCGCAGGCCTCCGCGACGGCCGCGAGCGAGATCCCGTTGAAGCCGGACTGGGCGATGAGCCGGGTCGCCTCGCGCAGGATCTGGTCCCGCCGCTCCTCCGGGGCCAATCGGATGCGAGGCCGCGCAGGGCTGTCGGTCGGGGTCGACATGACCCTAAACTACCAGGTGGTAGATCCAATCGCCGTGCTCAGTACCGATAGAGCGTGACCGCCACGAGTCCGGTCCGCCGCAGGTCGAACGGGATGGGGAAGATGGCTGGGGTCTGTTCGCCCAGCCCGGTGAGGCGCAGGACGGCGCCCGACCCGGTCTCGTCACCGTTCAGCTCCCGGGTAACGACCCACTGACCGCCGTCGTACGACAGCTCGGCCGCTCGGTCGATGCCTGCCTTGGCCGGATCGGAGGTGCGGAAGGACGCACTGAACCGCCGGCCGATGATCACCAGCGTGTCCGCGCCGGTCTGCAAGACGCAGCCGTACGCCGGGTAGGTGGGTGCGCTCAGGCCGGACGGATCCCCGGTGTCGATCTGCACGGTCCAGCCGTCGAGCTCGATCCGGGTCGACGGGTGGTTCGCGTCGAGCACGAACCCGGCGCTGCGGGCCTCCGGGTGCTCGGCGCGCAGCTCCGCGTACGCCCGCAGCAGCCGGTAGCCGTCGACCAGCTCGGCGTGCTCGGGCTGTCCCGGATCGAGCGAGTCGACGCCGAACGGGGCTACGCCGAGGGCGCCGTGCCCGGCCAGCGCGCAGAACATCTGACCCACCCCGAGCGGTGACCGGCGCATCTCCGGGATGAACAGCCGGTCCGACGCGGCCCGATACGCCACGCACTGCTCGTCGAACGAGCCGAAGTAGATGTCGGGCGCCAGGAAGTCGAGCGTCGGCGCCGCCGCGCGCCATCTCGGCCCAGTCCGGCATGTCGGGAAGGTCCAGCTCGATCGGGGTGTCCAGCCAGGCGTTGACGTAAAGCGGCAGGTCGAGCTCGGCGCGACCGGCGGCGGCGACCACCTCGACGTGGCTCGCGTACGCGTAGGCCATGAACGCCTCGTCGGCCGCAGCACCGAGGACCTCGGGCCAGCCGCCGTCACTCCGCCGGCCGCCGGCCACCCAGGCTTCGTACAGCCGGCCGGACCCCTCGGCCGACACCGCCTTGACCACGTCCGGCGGCACCGGCTCGGTCCACGCCGCCTCGGCGAGCGGGCTGCGGTCGCGGGAGTCGCCGAGCAGACCGACCTCGTTCTCCACCTGAACCATCAGCACGGTGCCGTCGGTGTCGATCTCGGCCAACCGGGCCAGCAACGCACGGAACGCTCTCGCGTCGGCGTTGCGGGCCTCGGTCCCGAACGGGGTCAGCACCTCCACCCGGCCGGCGCCGGTAAGCTCGGCGCGAGGGAACCGGTCGGCGTCCGGCTTGACCCAGCCCGGGGCGTAGGTCGACATGCCGTTCTTCCACGACCCGAACCACAGTGGCACCAAGAACAGCTGCTCGGCCCGAGCGGTTTCCACCAGGGCGTCGACCAGGGTGAAGTCGAAGACTCCCTCCTCGGCCTCCAAAAGATTCCAGGCGACGGGGGCGAGGACGGTGTTCGCCCCTATCTCGGCGACCGCCCGGAAGGACTCGGCGACGGCCGGGACCGAGCTCGCGCTCGAGTTGTGCAGCTCGGCGCCGATCACGAGC
>CAXTVE010000363.1:0-3286 GCA_964247485.1 uncultured Propionibacteriaceae bacterium | reverse complement strand
CGGGACCGGGCGCGGAGCCGCTCGACCTCCTCGGTGCGCACGGCGAAGCTCCCGGTGGGGTCGGCGAGCACCGGCCGCGACCGCAGGGCCGTCAGCTGCTCCTGCTGGCGGGCGACCAGGCTCGTGATGCCGTGCCGCAGCCGGTCCCGGGCCTGCCGGATCCGGATGGCCTCCTCGGTGGCGTCGGGCACCACCCGCTTGGCCGCGTCCGTCGGGGTGGAGGCGCGGTAGTCCGCCACCAGGTCCAGGATCGGGTTGTCCGACTCATGGCCGATGGCGCTGACCACCGGGGTCCCGGCGGCGGCCACCGCCCGGACGAGGCCCTCGTCGGAGAACGGCAGCAGGTCCTCGAGGGACCCGCCGCCGCGGGCGATCACGATGACCTCGACCTCGGGGTGGGCGTCGAGCTGACGCAGCGCGGCCATCACCTGCTCGGCGGCCTGCGGGCCCTGCACCAGCGTGTGCCGGATCCGCAGCCGCACCCCGGGCCAGCGGCGCCGGGCGTTCTCGACCACGTCCCGCTCGGCCGCGCTGTCCGACCCGGTGATCAGCCCGACGGCGTGGGGCAGGAACGGCAGCGGCCGCTTGCGGGCCGCGTCGAACAGGCCCTCGACCTGCAGCAGCCGCCTGGTCTGCTCGAGCTGGGCCAGCAGCCGGCCCTCGCCGACCGGGGTGATCGCGTCGCAGAAGTAGCTGAACCGGCCCGACTGCTCGAAGTAGGACGGCTTGAGCCGGGCAACCACCGTCGCCCCCTCGGTCAGCGGGCCGGCGGAGTCGAGGGTGGTGGCGGAGATGGTCACCGAGGCCGACACCGGTGCGAGCCGGTCGCGGAGGGTGAGGAAGACCGTCCGGCCGGCCCGCCGGCTGACCTCGATCAGCTGGGCCTCGACCCACACCGGGCCGAGCCGGTCGATCCAGCCGCGCACCTTGTGGGAGATCAGCCGCAGCGGCTGCGGGTTCTCCGGCGACGACTCGAGGGCCATGGGTCGAGCGTAGGAGCAGCAGACCCGCTGCGCCCTTCGACAGGCTCACGGCACAGCACGACACCTAGACTCGGTCCCGTGACTTCGACGACCCGGCAGGTGGTGGTGGCGGCCCCGCGCGGCTACTGCGCAGGCGTGGACCGGGCGGTGATCACCGTCGAGAAGGCGCTGGACACCTACGGCGCGCCCGTCTACGTGCGCAAGCAGATCGTGCACAACCGCCATGTGGTCGAGGACCTGGAGGCCCGCGGTGCGGTCTTCGTCGACGAGCTCGACGAGGTGCCCCAGGGCGCGCGGGTGGTGTTCTCGGCCCACGGCGTGTCGCCCGCGGTGCAGGCCGAGGCGGTCGAGCGGGGGCTGCGGACCATCGACGCCACCTGCCCGCTGGTCACCAAGGTGCACCAGGAGGCCAAGCGCTTCGCCCGCGACGACCGGGAGATCCTGCTGATCGGCCACGCCGGCCACGAGGAGGTCGAGGGCACGACCGGGGAGGCGCCGGAGCACATCACCCTGGTGCAGTCGCCGGAGGAGGCCGATGCGCTGCAGGTCAAGGACCCCAGCCGGCTGGCCTGGCTGAGCCAGACCACCCTGAGTGTGGACGAGACGCTGGAGACGGTGCACCGGCTGCGGCAGCGCTTCCCGCTGCTGCAGGACCCGCCGAGCGACGACATCTGTTACGCCACCTCGAACCGGCAGCTCGCCGTGAAGCAGATCGCGGCGCACAGCGACCTGGTCATCGTGGTCGGCTCGGCCAACTCGTCGAACTCGGTGCGGCTGGTCGAGGTGGCCCGGGACGCCGGGGCCAGGACCGCGTACCGGGTCGACAACGCCGGCGAGATCGACCCGGCCTGGCTGGACGGGGTGCAGTCGGTCGGGGTGACCAGCGGCGCGTCGGTACCGGAGAACCTGGTGCAGGGGGTGCTGGACTACCTGGTCGAGCGGGGTTTCCCGGTCGCCCGCGAGGAGAAGCTGACCGAGGAGTCGCTGGTCTTCGCCCTGCCGCCGGAGCTGCGCCGCGACCTGCGCGCCGGCGCGATCCACGACTGACCCGGTCCGCTCAGGAGGAGCGCCGCTCCCCGTCCTCGGCAGCCCCGGTGGCCGCGTCCGATTCGACCAGCTCGAGCAGATCCGGTTCGCCGCGGACCAGCTCGGCCGCCTCCGGGACGCGGTCAGCCCCACGCTTCGTGCGGCCGCGCCCGACCAGCGGCGCCACCTGCACCGCGTCGTCGACCAGCTCCGGGGCCTGGATCTGGCGGACGGCGTCGTCGAGCTGGGGCAGCGCGGCCAGCTCGGTGTCGCTGACCCTGAGGTCGCGGAACCGCCGGGCCCGGACCAGCACGGTGCCCTCCACCGTGGCGATGGTCTCGTTGTAGGCGTTGACCGAGGACCGCAGCGCCCGGCCCAGCTTGTCCAGCCGGTTGCCCATCAGCCCCAGCTTCTCGTGCAGGTCGCGGCCCAGCCGGAACACCTCCGCCGCGCTCTCGGCCAGCGCAGCCTGCTTCCAGCCGTACGCCACCGCCCGCAGCAGCCCGATCAGCGTGGTCGGGGTGGCCAGCACCACGTCCTTGGCCGCCGCGTAGTCGTAGAGGTCGGGGATCTGGTCCAGCGCCGCGGTGAAGAACATCTCGTTGGGCAGGAACAGCACCACGAACCCCGGTGACTCCAGCGTCTTCCAGTACTGCTTGGCCGCCAGCTGGTCGATGTGGGTCCGGACGTGGCGGGCGTAGCGGGTCAGCGCCTCGGCCTGGACCGTGTCGTCCTCGGTCTCGGCGGCCTCCAGGAAGGCGGTCAGCGGGGCCTTGGCGTCCACGAACAGGTGCTTGCCCTCGGCCAGGTTGACCCGCATGTCCGGCCGCAGCAGCCGGTCCTCGTCCCGCGTGCTGTGCTGCAGGTCGAAGTCGCAGCGGTCCAGCATGCCGGCGATCTCGGCCACCCGCTTGAGCTGGGTCTCACCCCAGGCCCCGCGGACCTGCGGCTTGCGCAGCGCGGTGACCAGCGCGGCGGTCTCCCGGCGCAGGGTCTCCCCGGTCTGCCGGACGGTGCGCACCTGCTCCCGCAGCTCCGTCGAGATGGCCGTCCGCTCCTTCTCCACCTCGGTCAGCCGGCTGCCGAACCGGTCAAGGCTCTCCCGGACCGGCACCATCAGCTGCTCGGTGGCCTTGAGCCGGTGCTCGGCCTGCGCGTCGGCGGCCTGGCTGTGCCGGGACAGCGTGTCGGCGGACAGCACCTTGAACTGGTGGAGCATCGCCTCCCGGTCGCCGGCGATGTCCCGGGCCCGGTCCAGCGCAGCGTCCCGTTCGGCC
>CAXTVE010000362.1:0-3287 GCA_964247485.1 uncultured Propionibacteriaceae bacterium | reverse complement strand
CTGCGCCATCAGCGCGCGGATCACCGTCGGGGCGACGCCGCAGACGGTAACCTTGTGGCGCTCGACCAGCTCCCAGAGGCGGTCGGGCCGGGGGTAGTCGGGCGTTCCCTCGAAGATCACCAGCGTCGCGCCGAGGGTCAGCAGCGCGATCCGGTCGTTGGCGGGCAGGAAGGTGCCGGCGGTGACCGCGGCCGGTGCGTCGCCCACCCGGTCCAGCTGGTTGACCACGGTGCGCTTCGGGACCTTCGGGGCCCGGTAGATCCCGCCCTCGGCGCCCTTGGTGACGACGTACATCCGGCCGGCCTTGTCGACCAGCAGCGTCTCGGCGTCGTGCGCACCGTCGGGGTAGCGGAACTCCCACGCCCGGTAGGGAACGGTCTGGTCGTTGGCCCGGGCGTCGCCGAAGGAGTACACCGTCACCTGCTCGCGCTGGGCACCGTTGTCGCCGATGTCGGCGAGGTAGAGCCGGCCCTCGTGCATGGCGACGGCCTCGACGTCGACCGGCTGGGCGCGGTACTTCAGGGTGCCGGTGACCTCGCCGCTGGGGCTCAGCCGGTAGGCGATCCCGTCGTCGCCGGAGTCGTTGCTGGTCCAGTAGCCGCCGGTCCGCGCGTCGGCGGCCAACCCCGAGGACTCGGTGATCCGGGGGTCGTCGATGGTGAAGGCCACGATGTCGTCCGCCGACGCGGCGAGCGGTAGCCCGAGGACCGATCCGAGGACCAACAGCAGGGCGAAAGCGCTGGTCAGCGCCCGTCGGACGGCCATGGTGGGCAGCAGTCCCTTTCGTCTCGAGGCGTACGCGACCCTAACGCAGCGAGTCCCACACCGCCGCCACGACCACGATCAGCACCAGCCCGCCGAGGACGCCGGACACGATCAGCCGGCGAACTCGCGGGTTCATCCGGCAAGGATAGGGGGCCCGCCACCCGTTACCGTGGGGCTCGTGGGTGAGCTCCGGTTGTACGCGATCGGGCTGGAGGAGGTCCAGCGCATGTTCGGCGCCTCCCCCGCGGGCGCGGAGCACCTGCGCGGCGGGGCCCAGCGGGCCTTCGCCCCACCCGTCGAGGCCGGCCGCTCCGGCCTGCTGGGCCGGCTGGGACCCATCTTCCGCCGGGTGCCGGCGACCCCGGTGATCTCGCCGACCCAGCCGGAGCCGCAGGACGTCGAGGTGCTGCTCGCCGGCGCGTACATCCCGCCGGACCGGGTGGGCGCCACCTGGCGCCTGCTGGAGACCCTGGTCCAGGGGACGGCCTGGGGGTCGACCCGGATGCGGCTGACCGAGCCGGAGCTGAACGACCTGGACTTCGCCCTGGCCCGCGGTGGGGTTGCGGCCGCCGTCGGCATCCGGCACCTGCTGAACAGCAAGCCCGGGCTCAACCTGCTCCCCGTGCAGGGGCTCACCGTCGGCTGGCACCCGCACGACAAGGCCCTGGCCATGAACGACGCCTACCGGTTGGCGATGCCGGAGGTGAAGACCGACGAGCAGCGCGAGATGGTGCACGGCCTGACGATCTGGCTGGACGGCTTCGTCCCGTGGGCCCAGGTCGCCGCCAGCCTCGGCCGCCCGGTGCCCGACCTGCTGGGCTTCTGGGCCGATTGAGTCACCCTCGGCCCGCCACAACCTTCGGCGCGGCCGTCCGGGTGACCGCCGCGCGGTTCAGACCTCGTCGTCGGTGAAGACGAGCAACGTGGCGCCGCCCGTGGCGAAGTTCTCCAGATCAGCGGCGGCGGCGGCGCCCTGGGGCGAACCCAGGCCCTGCTGCAGTTCCTCCATCGTGCCCCAGGTGTACGTGCTGATCCGGTGGTAGGGGGACGATCCGTCCGGGCTGCCCACCGGTCCGGCGCTGGCCGCCGCGGACTGCAGTCCGGGGACGACCCTCACCAGCGGAAGGTGGTGGTCGGTGTAGTAGGCGTCGAAGGCGGCTGGATCTGTCGGGTGGCCGTACAACACCATCAGTTTTGCGCTCATGACATCCTCCGCAGGGTCGGCATGACCGTGGTCCGCACGCTAGCGAGCAGCGTGGCGACACGCCAGGGCAGTCGTAGGCGAAACTCACCGCGGCGCGGCCCAGCGAGTCCGGCACGACCACCCGGGCGCTGTCAGGCTGGGCCGATGACGAGGACCAGGTCGCCGCCCTCGACCTGCTGGATCGAGCCGAGGGCGAGCCGCTGCACCGCGCCGGCGACGGGAGCGGTGATGGCCGCCTCCATCTTCATGGCCTCGATGGTCGCGACCGTGGCCCCGGCCTCGACCGTGTCGCCCTCCGCCGCCGTCACGGTGACCACACCGGCGAACGGGGCGGCCACGTGGCCGGGCTGGCTCGGGTCGGCTCGTTCGGCCACCTTGACGTCGACCTTGATCGAGGTGTCCCGGACCCGGATCGGGCGCAGCTGCCCGTTGATGGTGCACATCACCGTCCGCATCCCGCGCTCGTCGGCGTCGCTGATCGCCGACAGGCCGAGGATCAGGCTGACGCCGCGGCCGATCCGGACGGTGTGCTCCTCCCCGCTCTGCAGCCCGTAGAGGAAGTCCAGCGTGTCCAGCCGGGCGACGTCGCCGTAGGCCTCGCGGTTGTTCGAGAACTCCCGCGTCGGCCCGGGGAACAGCAGCCGGTTCAGCGCGGCCTGGCGGACCGCGCCCTTCTCGTCCAGCTGGGCGGAGTCGGTCCCGGACAGCTCCTCGTCGCGGAGCTTGACCGTACGGCCCTGCAGCGCCCGGGTCCGGAACGGCTCCGGCCAGCCGCCGGGCGGGTCGCCCAGCTCGCCGCTGAGGAATCCGATCACCGAGTCCGGGATGTCGAAGCTCTGCGGGTTGGCCGCGAACTCGTCGGGGTCGGCCCCCACCGCCACCAGGTGCAGGGCCAGGTCGCCGACCACCTTCGACGACGGCGTCACCTTGGTCGGGCGGCCCAGGATCCGCGACGACGCGGCGTACATCGCCTCGATCTGCTCGAACTTCTCCCCCAGCCCCAGCGCGATCGCCTGCTGCCGCAGGTTGGACAGCTGCCCGCCCGGGATCTCGTGGTCGTAGACCCGGCCGGTCGGCGCCGGCAGTCCCGACTCGAACGGCGCGTAGACCTTGCGCACCGCCTCCCAGTAGGGCTCCAGGTCGCTCACGGCCTGCAGGTCGAGCCCGGTGGCGCGCTCGGTGTGGTCGGTCGCGGCGACCAGCGCCGACAGCGACGGCTGGCTGGTCGTGCCGGCCATCGACGCGACCGCGCCGTCCACGGCGTCGACGCCGGCGTCGATCGCGGCCACCAGGGTGGCGAGCTGGCCGCCCGCGGTGT
>CAXTVE010000361.1:1562-3289 GCA_964247485.1 uncultured Propionibacteriaceae bacterium | reverse complement strand
CCCGCCCCTCCGGGCCCCGGGGGGGGGGGGCCCCCGCGGCCGGGTCCGACCGGCACTAGAGAACCAGTCCGGGAGTGTACGCGGCCGCGGCGGGGTGCGCGACGCTCAGCGCTTCGATCCGGGACACGACCGCGGCCACCTGCGCCCCGGCCGTCCCCGTCAGCTCGAGCGGAGCGGCCACGGCAGCGTCCAGCTCGGCCCGGTCCACCCCCAGCCGGGCGTCCCCCGCCAGCCGATCGAGCAGGTAGTTGTCGCTCCCCCGCTCCCGCATGGCCAGGGCCACGGCGACCGCATGCTCCTTGATCACCTCGTGCGCAACCTCCCGGCCGACACCGTGGCGGACCGCGGCGACCAGCACCTTGGTGGTGACCAGGAAGGGCAGGTAGCGGCGCAGCTCGGCCTCGATCACCGCCGGGAACACCCCGAAGTCGGCCAGCACGCTCAGGAAGGTCTCGAGCTGCCCGTCCAGGGCGAAGAACGCGTCCGGCAGCGCGACCCGGCGGACGACCGAGTCGGACACGTCGCCCTCCAGCCACTGGTCGCCGGCCAGCTCGCCGACCATGGAGACGTAGCCGCGGACGACCACCGCCAGCCCGTTGACCCGTTCGCAGGAGCGGGTGTTCATCTTGTGCGGCATCGCGCTGGACCCGACCTGGCCCGGCCGGAAACCCTCGGTGACCAGCTCGGCGCCGGCCATCAGCCGGATGCTGGTGGCCAGGCTGGCCGGGGCCGCGGCCGCCTGGGCCAGCGCGGTGACGACGTCGTAGTCCAGGGAGCGCGGGTACACCTGGCCGGTACTCGCCAGCACGCGCGTGAAGCCGAGGTGGTCGGCGACCCGCTGCTCCAGCGCGGCCAGCCGGGTCCCGTCCCCGCCGAGCAGGTCGAGCATGTCCTGACCGGTGCCGACCGGGCCCTTGATGCCGCGCAGGGGGTAGCGGTGGATCAGCGCGTCCAGCCGCTCGTACGCGACCAGCAGCTCCTCGGCGACCGTCGCGAACCGCTTGCCCAGCGTGGTGACCTGGGCGGCGACGTTGTGGGTCCGTGCGGTGACCGGCTGGTCGGCGTAGCGGGCGGCCAGCTCGCCGAGCCGGACCAGCACGGTGACCAGCCGTTCCCGGACCAGGGTCAACCCGGCCAGGATCTGCAGCTGCTCGACGTTCTCGGTCAGGTCGCGGGAGGTCATCCCGAGGTGCACGTGCTCGTAGCCGGCGAGGGCGTTGAACTCCTCGATCCGGGCCTTCACGTCGTGTCGGGTGACCCGCTCGCGGGCGGCGATGCTGGCCAGGTCGATCGTGTCGATCACGGCCTGGTACGCGGCCAGCACTGTGGCGGGCTCGTCGCCCCCGAGGTCGACGCCGAGGTCGTGCTGGGCGGCGAGCACCGCCAGCCAGAGGTTCCGCTCGGCCACGATCTTCTGCTCCGCCGACCAGATGGTGCGCATCGCGTCCGAGGCGTAGCGGTTGGCCAGCACGTTGCCGATCACGCGTGCACCCCCGTGGGGACGCGCGCGGCGATGTCGGTGCGGAAGAAGGAGCCGTCGAGCGCGATCCGCTCGATCCCGGCGTACGCGCGGTCCCGGGCCAGCTCCAGGTCGGCACCCAGGCCGACCACACTGAGCACCCGCCCGCCGCTGCTGACCGTCCGGCCGTGCGGATCCACGGCGGTGCCGGCGTGCACCACCAGGGCACCCGTCCCGGCGGCGGCCTGCAGGCCCTCGACCACCCCAC
>CAXTVE010000361.1:0-1552 GCA_964247485.1 uncultured Propionibacteriaceae bacterium | reverse complement strand
GCTGTATGCCGCGGCCAGCGCCACCGCGACCGCCGCGTCGTCGCTCCACGCCAGCTCGGGCTGGTCGGCCAGGCGCCCGGTCGCCGCGGCATACAGCACCCCGCCCAGCGGCGTGACCAGCCGGGCCAGCAGCGGCTGGGTCTCCGGGTCGCCGAACCGGGCGTTGAACTCGACCACCCGTACGCCCCGGCCGGTCAGCGCGAGCCCGGCGTAGAGCAGGCCGACGAAGGGGGTACCCCGTCGGGCCAGCTCGTCGACGGTGGGCTGCAGCACGCTCGCAGTCACCTCGGCGACCAGGTCGGGCGGGGCCCAGGGCAGCGGGGTGTAGGCGCCCATGCCGCCGGTGTTGGGGCCGGTGTCGCCGTCGCCGACCCGCTTGAAGTCCTGCGCGGGTTGCAGGGCCCGCACGGCGCGGCCGTCGGTGATCGCGAACAGGCTGACCTCGGGCCCGTCCAGGTACTCCTCGATGACCACCTTCCCGCAGGCGGCGGCGTGGGCGAGGGCGGCGGCCCGGTGCTCGGTGACCAGCACGCCCTTGCCGGCGGCGAGACCGTCGTCCTTGACCACGTACGGCGGGCCGAACGCATCGAGAGCGGCGGCCGCCTCGTCGGGGGTCTCCACCACCCGCGAGTCCGCGGTCGGGACCCCGGCCGCGGCCATCACCTCCTTGGCGCAGGCCTTGCTGCCCTCGAGCCGGGCCGCGGCGGCCGACGGCCCGAAGCAGGCGAGCCCGGCGGCGGTGACCGCGTCGGCGACCCCGGCGACCAGCGGCGCCTCGGGGCCGATGACGACGAGATCGACCTCGAGCTGACGGGCCAGGGCGGTCACCGCGGCGGGGTCGGTGGCGTCGACGGGGTGGTTCTCCGCCAGCAGGGCAGTCCCGGGGTTGCCGGGGGCGGCGTACAGCGCCTCGACCTGGGGGTCGCGGGCCAGGGCCAGCACCAGCGCGTGCTCGCGGCCGCCCGCGCCGATCACCAGGACCCGCAGGGATGCCGCCACGGGCGTTGAGTTTAGAGCAAGCGGGACGACCCCCTTGAACGCCCGAGAAGATCGCGAACGTCCTGAGTAGGGTTCTCGACCATGCCTGACCCCGCCTTCCCGGCGCTGCACATCCGGCCCGAGCGGGGCTGGATCAACGACCCGAACGGGCTCTGCCGGGTCGACGGGACGTACCACGTCTTCTTCCAGCACAACCCGCACGCCCCGACCCACGGCAACGTGCACTGGGGCCACGTCAGCTCGACGGACCTGCTGCACTGGACCGAGCAGCCGCTGGCGCTGGCGCCGCGACCGGCGGGGATCGACGCCGCGGGCTGCTGGAGCGGCTGCATCGTCGACGACGGCGGGGTGCCGACCGCGGTCTACACCGCCAACCCGGACCACGCCTGGAACGCCGGCGTCGCGCTGGCCCGGAGCGACCGGACGCTGACCTCGTGGCGGCAGGCGGAGAGCTTCGTGCTGGGGACGCCCGACGACCCGGAGATCGAGGAGGTGCGGGACCCGTTCGTGGTCCGCTTCGCGGGGCGGCGGTACGCGGTGCAGGGGGCGGGCC
>CAXTVE010000360.1:0-3295 GCA_964247485.1 uncultured Propionibacteriaceae bacterium | reverse complement strand
GCGGACGCCTGCGATCAGCGCAAGCAGGCCGCCGGCGATCAGCAGCCCGGCCGCGACCGCGGCGGCGGCGCCGGTCATGGCCGGCCCCTGAAGCCGGGCAGGGGGCGGCGGAAAGGCACCAGCTCGGCCTCGAAGTCGGCGTCGGGGAAGAACCCGGCGCTCTGGGCGGGAGTGCCGGTGGCGGAGTAGGTCAGGTGGGTGACCGGCCGCCCGTTCTCGATCGCCCGGGTGACCTGGCGGATCTCGGAGACGTAACGCCGGCGTACGCCGCCCCGCCAGGTCTCGTCGAGCAGCCGGACGTAGACGAAGAGATGGATGTTGTGGGCGATCTGGCGGTAGGCCTCGTCAACGGTGAGCACGCCGCCCTGGGCGACGCGCGAGGCGAGGCGGTCGATGGTCGACTCGGCGGAGTGCGAATGGGTCGTGCTCAACGATCCCGTCCCGGCCTGCATGGCCTCGAACATCGCCGCCGCCTCGCCGCCGCGGACCTCCCCGACGATCAGGCGGGACAGGTTCTGCCGCAGGGCCTCGGGCATCAGGTCGGCGATGGTGACGTCCCCGACCCGGGCGCCGCCGGTGGTCTCGCCGTGGCCGACCCTCGCCTGCAGCGCGAGGATGTTCTCCCGGCCGGGCTGCAGGTGGGTCATCAGCTCGTAGTCGGTCTCCAGGGTGCCGAAGCGCTCGTTGGCCGGAATCGAGTTGATCAGCCCGCGGAGCAGGGTGGTCTTGCCCGCGCCCTGGTCGCCGGAGATCACCATCGATTTGCGGGCCAGGATCGCGGCATCGAGGAACTCGGCCACCTCGTACGGCATCAGGCCGCCCTCGGCCAGCTCGGCGAGGGAGGTGTCGGTCAGGGTGTGCTGCCGGATCACGACGCTGGGGCGGTAGGACAGGCCGAAGCCGACGGCGTGCAGCCGGAAGCGCTCGCCGAGCGCAAGGGTCATGGTCGGGTGGGTGTCGTCGAACGGGCGCGACGGCTCGCTGTTCTGACCGAGGAAGCGGATGGCCTCGACCAGCTCCTCGTCACTGTCGGCGACCGGCGGCATGGACTCGCGGCGGCCGTCGCCGTACTGCACCATCACCGAGTTCCAGCCGTGGATCTCGATGTTCTCCACGTCGTCGAGCTGCAACAGCGGTTGCAGCCGGCCGTAGCCGAAGACGGCGTCCTCGACCGCGGTGACGTAGGCCTGCTCCTGGGTGGGCGACCACAGCTCGGCGCCCTCGCGGTGCAGGGCGCGGACGTGGTCCCCGACCACCCGGCGGATGATCGCCCGGCCCATCAGCACGCGGTCGTCGCCGGTGAGTGGGCGGCCCGTGGCGCGAGCCTGGTGGGCGGCCTCCTCGGTAATCGTCTCCGAGGCGCGGCGACGCAGCTCGACGACCTGGCCCCAGTCCAGCCCGCCCGCCGGTGGGTCCGTACGGGTCTGGCTGAGCCGGTCGCGGACCTCGTCCCGGCTGAAGATGCCGAAGCCGTCGGTCAGCCGCGACCGATCGACGGTGAGACGGACGGGCGCCGGCTCATCGTCGGCGTCGAGCAGGATCGGGATCGCGTTGAGCTCGGGTGGGCTCTGGGTATCGGTCATCAGCTGCGCACCAGCTCGGTGGAGCGCTGCAGGGTCGCGGCCAGCGTCGTCGCGGCCCCGCGAAGGCTGCGGACCAGCGGCGAGGCGTCGAAGCGGCGCGACCGGGGGCTGCCGTCGGAGAGGTGAGCGGCGGCCTGCGGGTCGCGGGCGATGTCGGTCACGACCGGGAGGCCGAGGGCCTTGCTGATCTCGCCGCGGCCGTACGGGTGGCCCTCGCCGACCACGATCAGCCCGAGCGGATGGCGGGTGCTGCGGCCTGACTCGTTGAGTGTGGGCAGGTGCACGCGGGCGGACATCACCGACCGCAGGGTCGCGGTCAGCACGAGGGTGGTCAGCGCGGCGCGTTCGACCAGCGGGCCGGGCAGGCCGAGCGGCCCGAGCCGGCCGGCGTCGACGATCACGTCGAGGTCTACGTCGCCGAGCCGGTCGAACGTGTTCGCCAGGTCCTCCCACACCGCGCCGAAGTGGGCGGCGCTGCCGGGCCGGGTGAAGCCGGGCAGGAACAGCCGGCGGTCGCCGTCCTCGCCGGTGAGCGGCAGGCACTGGTCGAGCACGACCTCGCGGAGCGCACGCCGGTCGCGGTGGGCCTCGGCGACCCGGAGCAAGCCCTTGCCCTGGCTGGTCTGGCCCTGCAGGTAGCCGGCCATCACCGCCTGGTGCGCGCCGGGGTCGCAGTCGGCCAGCAGCACCGGCCGGGGCCAGGTCAGCGTGAGCCCGAGGGCCAGTGTGGTGACGCCGGGGGCGCCGCCGGCGGAGGTGAGGATCAAGATGGCCATGGTGTCGGTTTCCCGCCTTCCGCTAGCGGCCGGCGTCGCGGATCAGGGCGATCCGGTCCTGGGCGGCGAGCTGGGCGATGACCGCCGCCTGGTCGGCGGCCACCTCGACGTTGACCAGGATCGACGTGCCGTCGGCGGCGTTGGTCTGGTCGACGATGCGGGCGGTGAAGGTGTCGCCGGCGGTCTTGTCGTCGTCGCCTTGGCCGGTGTCCGGGGCGGGGAGAGCGACCAGGCGGACGGCGGCGGAGGGGATGAGCAGGCTGGTCGGCGTACGCCCGGCGCTCAGCTTGAGCCCGACCACGGCCCGGCCCGCCGCGGGAATGACCTCGTCGGTGACGGCGGGGGCGACCAGCACGGTGCCCTTCACCAGGTCGGCGGCCGCACGCTTGCCGACCATGGCCTGCAGGTCACGGGCCGGGACCGCCTGGGCGATGGTGCTGCCCTGCAGGGTGAGGGTGGTCAGGTCGGCGGCGTCGATGACCTCGCCGCGGTAGACGGTCTGGGCGATCGTGACCACCGTGGTCTCGTTGGCCAGCCGCGCGTAGATGACGTAGGAGAGCAGACCGCCCAGACAGAGGGCGACCACGCCCAGAGCGATCCACTTGGGGTTCCGCCGGCCCGGCATCCGCGGCGGCGGCGGGGTGGCCTGTGGTGCCGGAGTGTCGGCTCGGGTCACGGCCGGTGGCCGGGGTCCGCGTACGTAGGGGTGCGGCTTCGTCTTGCCGGCCTTGGTGTCGATGCTCACGGTCGTGGTCCTCCGGGCCGCGGGGGCGGTGCTCGTCCGGTCGGCGCGGCTCATCGGGTCCCACCGCTGGCGACGAGATTGGCCCGCGCGGAACCGCTACCGGTCACGCTGTCGATGCCGACGACCGTGAGGAACAGCGTGGGCTCGGTGGTCCGGGTGGTCACCGTGACGGTGCCGCCCTCGACCGAGAC
>CAXTVE010000359.1:0-3296 GCA_964247485.1 uncultured Propionibacteriaceae bacterium | reverse complement strand
GGCCGGACGCGTCCGTGCTGGCCGACGCGACCGAGCTGCGCCGGGCGGTGGACAACCTGGTGGCCAACGGCGTACGCCACGCGGGGTCGGCGGTCGAGCTGGCCCTCGCGGTGGAGGGCGACGACGCGGTGATCGCGGTGCGCGACGACGGGCCGGGCATCGCGGCGGCCGATCGCGAGCGGGTGTTCGAGCGCTTCACCCGGCTGGACGACGCCCGGGCCCGGGACTCCGGCGGCACCGGCCTGGGGCTGCCCATCGTCCGCGAGCTGGCCCGCCGGGCCGGGGGAGAGGTGGCCCTGATCGACGGGCCGCCGCCCTGGCGACTGGCGGCGGTCATCCGGCTGCCCCGGGCGGACCCGGGTTCCTGAGGCGTTACGGGGACGTACCGATCTCGGTCGCCCAGGCGGGCTGGCACTCACCCCCTCTTGTCTGCTAAGGCCGGCAGGTTCACCATGGAGCCACGCGGTGATGATCAACTTTGCTCTCGGAGCGGGTGCGAGCAGTCCGGAGATGGGAGGTCGGTCATGGAGGGACAGCCGTCGATCGAGGTCGCCCCGCTGCAGTCGGAGGGGTCGCTGTACGGGTTCATGCTGATCAACCGCTGGCCGATCGACACCGTCGAGTGGGCCAAGTTCCTGGTGCTTGCCGTCCAGATGGCCGCGGTGCCCGGGCTGCTGCCGGTGAGCACGGTGTTCCGGGTGCGGGAGGAGCTGCCCGAGCAGCCGCAGCCCGGCGCGGTCGGCCTGGTGGTGGCCGAGGGCCAGCTGCTGGGGGACCACCCGCTGCAGCCGGGTCAGTTCGCCGCGTACGCGCCACCGGGGCTGATCGTGCTGCACCCGCCCTCGAGCACGCTGTCCTCGGTGCCGGACTACGACGTGGCCTCCGGCTGCGTCTACCTGCCCGGCCTGCCGCACCTCGGGCTCGACCACCGCGCCGCCTGGGTGGAGGCCGACGTCGAGGGCACCGTGACCCACCTGGTCAGCAAGGTCGGCATCGACCCCTCCGGTGACGCCGACACCGCCGCGCTGGCCATGCTGCTGGCCGCGTAGCCCCGCCGGGTCGGCGTGGGTGTGGCCGGATAGTCGGTCGCGCTGGGGCCCGGCGCCGGTCAGAATGGCTCTCATGGGCCACGTCGATCTCGCCGGGGTCGGCTACACCCTGCCCGACGGCCGGGTGCTGCTCGACGACGTGTCCTTCCGGGTCGGTGAGGGCGCGGTCGTCGCCCTGGTCGGGCCGAACGGGTCGGGCAAGACCACCCTGCTGCGGATCATCGCCGGGGATCTCGCGCCCAGCGCCGGCTCGGTGTCGCGCAGTGGCGGGCTCGGGGTGATGCGGCAGTTCATCGGCAGCATCCGCGACGGCCGCAACGTCCGTGACCTGCTGTTCTCCCTCACCCCGCCGGTGCTGCAGGACGCGGTGGCGCGGGTGGACGCGCTCGAGCTCGCGCTGATGAGCACCGAGGACGAGCCGACCCAGCTGGCGTACGCGCAGGCCCTGGCCGACTACGCCGACGCCGGCGGCTACGACGCGGAGGTGATGTTCGACGCCTGCTGCACCGCGGCGATCGGCATCTCCTACGACCGCGCGCGCTGGCGGGAGCTCGGCACCCTGTCCGGCGGCGAGCAGAAGCGGCTGGCCCTGGAGGCGCTGCTGCGCGGGCCGGACCAGGTGCTGCTGCTGGACGAGCCGGACAACTACCTCGACGTGCCGGGGAAGCGCTGGCTGGAGGCCCAGCTGGCCGGCACCCAGAAGTCGGTGCTGCTGGTCAGCCACGACCGCGAGCTGCTGGACCGCGCGGCGCGGACCGTCGCCGTGCTCGAGCTCGGTGCCGCAGGCAACTCGGTGTGGATCCACGGCGGCCGGTTCGGCACCCTCGCCGAGGCCCGCAAGGAGCGGTTCGCCCGCTTCGAGGAGCTGAAGCGGCGCTGGGACGAGGAGCACCAGAAGCTCAAGGACCTGGTGCAGATGTACAAGGTCAAGGCGGCGTACAACGACGGGATGGCCTCGCGCTACCAGGCGGCCAAGACCCGACTGGCCAAGTTCGAGGAGGCCGGGCCGCCGGAGGCGGTGCCCCTGGAGCAGCGGGTCTCGATGCGGCTGAGTGGCGGGCGCACGGCCAAGCGCGCGGTGGTCATCACCGATCTCGAGCTGACCGGGCTGATGAAGCCGTTCGCCACCGAGATCTGGTTCGGCGACCGCGTCGCGGTGCTGGGCTCCAACGGGTCCGGCAAGTCGCACTTCCTGCGGCTGCTCGCGGCGGGCGGGTCGGACCCGGACGTGGAGCACCAGCCCGTGGAGGACCTGGACATCGCCCCGGTCGCCCACACCGGGACGGCCCGGCTCGGCGCCCGCGTACGCCCCGGCTGGTTCGCCCAGACCCACGCGCACCCCGAGCTGCTCGGGCGCACGCTGCTGGAGATCCTGCACCGTGGCGACGCGCACCGCTCCGGTATGGGCCGGGAGGAGGCGTCGCGCAAGCTCGACCGCTACGAGCTGGCCCTGGCGGCCGAGCAGCGCTTCGACTCACTGTCCGGGGGGCAGCAGGCGCGGTTCCAGATCCTGCTGCTGGAGCTGTCCGGGGCCACGCTGCTGCTGCTCGACGAGCCGACCGACAACCTCGACCTGGAGTCGGCCGAGGCGCTGGAGCACGGGCTGGACGCCTTCGCCGGCACGGTGGTCGCCGTCACCCACGACCGCTGGTTCGCCCGCAGCTTCGACCGCTTCCTGGTCTTCGGCGCCGACGGGGAGGTCTACGAGTCCGACCAGCCGGTCTGGGACGAGCGTCGCGTGCAGCGGGCCCGATGATCCCGTCCGCCGAGGCGCTGGCGTGCTTGGAGCGGCTGGCCGGCGACGTCTCGGATCTCCTGGCCGCGGCTGATCCGGTGGCGCCGGTGCCGGCCTGCCCCGGCTGGACGGTGGCCGACCTGACGGCCCACCTGGGCGAGACGCACCTGTGGGCCGAGCACTGCGTACGCGTCGGGGACCCGGATGCGCCGGCCGTCGCCGTCCCGGAGGATCACCGGCACCGGGCCGAGTGGTACCGCGGCTGCGCCGGCACGCTCGTCGAGACCCTGCGCTCGACGAGCCCGGACGCGCCGTGCTGGGCCTTCGGTCCACCGCCGCGCACGGCGGCGTTCTGGTCCCGCCGGCAGGCCCACGAGACGGCCGTGCACCGGTGGGACTACGGTGCCGCTCTCGGGCGGGACCTCGGCTACCCCGCGGAGCTGGCCGCGGACGGCGTCGACGAGGTGGTGAGGATGTTCTTCCCCCGCCAGGTCCGGCTGGGACGGGTCCCG
>CAXTVE010000358.1:0-3317 GCA_964247485.1 uncultured Propionibacteriaceae bacterium | reverse complement strand
GGCCCGGCCGGCCGGCGCACTGGCCGGGGGCAGCGCCGCCGACATCGGCGGACTGCGGGCGCCGGCCGCCATCGCGGCCGGGCTCACCCTGGCCCTGCTGGTCGGCTACGCGGTCACCAGCCGTGGTGACCGGGCGCTGCTGCGCCGGGCCGGCGAGGGGCGCACTCGCTGAATCGGCGTCACTGCGGCGGCGTGTCGACCTTCTCGGCCTCCTTGGGCTCGGTCACCGCCGCCTTGAACGCCGCGCCGACCTCGCTCTCGGTCCGGTCGGCGCTCCACTCCGTGTGGAAGGAGCCGTCGCGGTCGACGCGGCGGTAGGTGTGGGCGCCGAAGAAGTCCCGCTGGGCCTGGATCAGCGCCGCCGGCAGCCGCTCGGCCCGGATGCCGTCGTAGTACGCGAGCGAGGAGGAGAACGCCGGGGTCGGGATGCCGTTCTGCGCCGCGCCCGCCACCACCCGCCGCCACGCCGGCAGACACCTCCCGACCACGTCGGCGAAGTACTCGTCGGCGAGCAGCAGCGGCAGGGCGTGGTCGCGCTCGTACGCCTCGGTGATCCGGTTCAGGAAGCGCGCCCGGATGATGCAGCCGCCGCGCCAGATCCGGGCCATCGCACCGCGGTCGATGTTCCAGCCGTAGTCGTCGCTGGCCGCTGCGATCTGGTCGAAGCCCTGGGAGTAGGCCACGACCTTGGAGGCGTAGAGCGCCTGCCGCACGTCCTCGACGAACGCCGCGGTGTCCTGGACGTCCCAGCCCATGGCGTGCGCGGGCAGGGCGGCACGGGCCGCCTCCCGCTGCGGCACCGACCCGGACAGTGCCCGGGCGAAGGTGGCCTCGGCGATCCCGGTGATCGGCACACCGAGGTCGAGCGCGTTCTGCACCGTCCAGCGACCGGTGCCCTTCTGCTCCGCCTGGTCCAGCACGAGGTCGACGAACGCGCTCCCGGTGTCTGCGTCCACGTGCCCCAGCACGTCGGCGGTGATCTCGATCAGGAACGACTCCAGGTCGCCGCTGTTCCAGTCGGCGAAGATCGCCGCCACGTCGGCCGCGCTCGCCCCCGTGGCCTGCCGGATCAGGTCGTACGCCTCGGCGATCAGCTGCATGTCGGCGTACTCGATGCCGTTGTGCACCATCTTCACGAAGTGCCCCGCCCCGTCCGGGCCGACGTAGGTGCAGCACGGCTCGTCGTCCACCTTGGCCGCGATGCTCTCCAGCAGCGGGCCCAGGGCGGCGTACGAGGCCGGTGAGCCCCCCGGCATGATCGACGGGCCGTTCAGCGCGCCCTCCTCCCCGCCGGAGACCCCGGTGCCGACGAAGTGCAGCCCCAGCTCCTTCAGCCGGGCCTCGCGCCGGATCGTGTCGGGGAAGTGCGCGTTGCCGGCGTCGATGATCATGTCGCCCGCTTCCAGCAGCGGGATCAGCTCGTCGATCACCGCGTCCGTGCCGGGGCCGGCCTTGACCATGATCAGCACCTTGCGCGGCGTCTCGAGCGAGGCGACGAAGTCCGCCATCGACTCCGACGCGACGAACTGGCCCTCACCCGCGGCCTCGGCCACCAGCGCCTCGGTGCGCGCGTAGGTCCGGTTGTGGACGGCCACCCGGTGACCGTGCCGGGCGAAGTTGCGCGCCAGGTTGCGGCCCATCACCGCCAGCCCGGTCACCCCGATCTGTGCCAGCTCTGCCATGGCACAGCAGCGTATCCTGCAAGCGTGTTGCAGCCGCTGGGCATCAGTGCCGAGGCGGAGGCTGCCTACGTGGCCCTGGCTCCCCTGTCCTCGGCGTCGGTGGACGAGCTGTCCAAGCTGACCGGGACCACCCCGGACGAGGTCCGCGACACCCTCGAGATGCTGCGCCGGATGGGTCTGGCCACCGAGTCCTCGGCGAGCTGGCGCGCGTTGCCGCTGCTCGAGGTCACCGGCCACCTCAAGGCCCAGCGACTGTCCGAGATCGAGATGGCCAGCGTGGCCGCCGAGGCGCTGCAGAGCCACCTGCTGGCCGCGGGCGAGACCCAGGACGACGAGGTCAGGGTGCTGGTCGGCCGGGAATCGATCATGGCCGCCCACGGGGAACTGTTCGATTCGGCCAAGCGAGAGGTGTGCTTCTTCGACAAAGGGCCTTACGTGCACGCTCGACCGGACGTCACCGAGGAGGCTCTGGAGATCGAGCCGGAGTGGCGGGCGCTGGAGCGAGGCGTCAGCTTGCGCGTGGTCTACCACCCCGGCTTCGACCCCGACCGACTGACCGAACTTGGTCTGTTCGCCCGCAAGGGCGAGCGCGCTAGGACGGCGCCCGTGCCCATGAAGCTCATCTTGATCGACTCACACACCGCGCTGATTCCCTCGATGCGCTCCTACAACCCTGGGCACGAGCTTCGAGCCTCGATCGTGCGGCACGCACTGTTAGTGGAGGCGCTGCAGTGGCTGTTCGAGGCGGTGTGGGACAGCTCGGTGCCAATCATGAGCTTCTACTCGGCCGACAACGACCCACGTCGGCAGATGCTGGTGTCCCTGCTCATGACCGGTTCCACCGACTCCGCGATCGCCAATACCCTGGACATCAACGTCCGGTCGGTCCGCCGCTGGATCGCCGAACTCATGGACGAGCTTGGTGTGACCACCCGACTCCAGCTCGGCGCGGCCCTGGTCCGCTCGGAAAATCTTCGCAGCGGCTCCTGACCCGACGGTCTCGACCTCGCAAAAAAAAGCCACGCCCGCGGTCCGGAACCGAACCGCGGGCGTCGCCCAGGGGGAGGAGATTCGAGCAGAACCTCGGGGAAAGCTCTGCTCGGTCTTACTTGGCCCGTTGACGCTCAGCGCCCCCGAGCCACCGGGAACGTCAGGTATCCCGGCTTCCTTGCGGAAGACTTTGTGCTGTCTGCTTGACAGCTACGATAGCGGAACTTCCTTTACACCACTAGCCCATCAAGGGTTCGAGTCGAGTACGCCGCCAGCCCGTGTGAGCGGCCCAAGCCCGCTCGCGGGAACTCTTTTCCGCCCGGATCCACCGGCCTTGCCCGGTCAAACATCTGCACCGGGCCCGAGGTGGTGTAGGACCGTTCGCTGACCGCGTCGGCGGTGATTCCTCGAACGACAGGTGCGCCAGCGGACCGTCCCTCAGCTCGGGGATGACCGGGCACTCAGCTCGACCGGGGATGGACCAGCTGATGATCACCCGGTCCCGGTGCAGCTGGTCGGCGGCGTCGACAGGGTCGAAATCGTCGAGTAACGCGGTGGGGCAGAGAGTGCTTCAGCGAGTTGCCGCAAGGGCTTGGCCCTTGATGGAGTGACCCTTGATGGAGTGGCCCTTGATCGAGCGGCCGC
>CAXTVE010000357.1:0-3334 GCA_964247485.1 uncultured Propionibacteriaceae bacterium | reverse complement strand
CCACGCGTACACCTCCGCCGCCCCTGCGGTTCGCCCTGGTCGGCGACGACGGCATCGAGCTGGTGCTGGCCGAGCCGACCCCCGGGGCGCCGGTCGGCTTCACGATGGACGGCAGCTCCTGGAAGGTGCTCCCGGCCGACGCGGGCCACCTCTCCTCGGTGCCCGGCATAGGGGAGACGCCGCGGCCGTGGCCGGCCCTGGTCACGCTCGGCCGGGACGAGCAGGGTCGGCAGGTGCTGGCCGACCTGGAGGCGCTCCGGCTGCTGCACCTCGACCCGGCCGCACCCTTCGACGCCGCCGGCGTGCTCGGGGCCATGGCGGTCGAGCTGTCGTTCTCGCCGTGGGCCGACGAGATGATCCTGACCCTGGTCGGGTCCGACGGCCGCCTGCCCGAGGCGCTGGGCAAGCACAACGTCACCCAGACCGGCGACCTCGACGCCGTGCTCGGCCGGCTCGAGCAGCGAGCGGCGGTGCAGCGGGACCACCACCCGTACGCCGTGCTCAGCCAGCACCGGATCGACCCGGACCTGGCCGACCCCTGGGCGCCGGAGATCGTGCTGGTCGACGGCCCGTGCGACGACAAGCAGCTGGACCGGCTGCGGGCGGTGCTCGCCGCCGAGCCGCAGGTCACCATGGCCGCCGTGGTGGTCGGCGCCGCACCTGACCCGCCGAGCTGGGCACTGATCGCGGACCCGGCCGAGCCCGGCGTACGCGCGGTGCTGACGCCCGGCGACCGCCGGCTCACCGTGCAGCGGCTCGAGCCGCCGGCCCGGGAGGCGGTGCTGGACCTGGTCCGTGCCACCGGGTCGGAGGAGACCGGGCCGGCGCCGTGGTGGTGGCACGAGACGCCCGTCCAGGCGACCTCACCACCGGGCAACGTCACCTATCTCGAGGCGCGCAGCGCCACCTGGGGCCGGGCGAACACAGAGGGGGTGAGCATGAGGGTGCTGGACGCAGCGGACGCCGCAGCCGCCCCGCCGTATCCGACCCTGCAGCTGCTCGGCCCCATCAACCTGGTTGGGGCGACCGGTCCACTGCCGCCGCGGGCGACCAAGCAGTGCCTGGAGTACTGCGCCTGGCTGCTCGAGCATCCCGGGACCACCGCCCAGGCCATGGTCGCCGCGCTGGCCGTGGCCGAGGGGACCCGGCGGTCCAACATGAGCCGGCTGCGGACCTGGCTGGGCCAGGACCGGGAGGGGGCTCCCTACCTGCCCGACGCGTACACCGGGCGGATCAACCTGCACCCCGCCGTCAGCTCGGACTGGCAGCGGCTGCAGATCATGACGACCGGCGGGGTCAACCGGGCCACCGACGACGGGCTGCAGGCGGCCCTCGAGCTGGTCCGCGGCGCCCCGCTCGCCGACGCGGCGCCGCACGAGTGGCACTGGGCCGAAGAGCTGCGGACCGACATGGTCTCCTGCGTCCGCGACATCGGCGCCGAGCTGACCGACCGGGCGCTCACTGCCGGCGACATCGACCTGGCGCGCTGGGCGGCCGCCCGGGCCCTGGTCGCCGCGCCGGGCGACGAGCTGCTGCTGGCCGCCCGGATCCGTACCGAGCACCTGGCCGGCAACCCGACCGAGACCGAGCGGCTGACCCTCCAGCTCGCGGCCCAGGCCCGGACGCTCGGCGTCGACCTGAACCCGGAGACGGTGGCCCTGCTGCAGCGGGTGATGGAGGGCCGGGTACGCGCCCGGCTCGCGTAGTTGGCCGCCGGCTGATCGGCGCGCTCCCATGTGTTCTGGTGCGCGCCGCCGGGGTCCAAGGGGGTCGCCCCCTTGGCGGACAATGAGCCGGTGAAGACCCAGTACTACACCGCCACCAGCATCGACGGCTTCATCGCCGACCCCGACAACTCCCTGGACTGGCTGTTCGCCGTCGGCTCGCCGGAGGAGGACGGCCCGCTGAGCGAGGAGTACCCCACCTTCCTGGCCGAGGTGGGTGCGCTGGCCATGGGGTCGACCACCTACGAGTGGATCGCCGACCACACCGGCTTCCTCGACGACCCGGCGAAGTGGGAGTACACCCTGCCCACCTGGGTGTTCAGCAGCCGCGACCTGCCCCTACCCGACGGTCCGGACATCCGGCTGGTCCGCGGCGACGTGCGACCGGTGCACGCCGAGATGGCCGCGGCCGCCGGTGGGAAGAACCTCTGGCTGGTCGGTGGCGGCGAGCTGGTGGGGCAGTTCCACGACGCCGGGCTGCTGGACGAGATCATCCTCGGAGTCGCCCCGGTGTTCCTCGGGGCCGGCGCGCCGCTGCTGCCCCGCCGGATCACCGCGCCCGACCTGCGGCTCACCGATGTGACCCGCTTCGGCGAGACCTCCGTGACCCTGCGCTACGCGGTCAACCGGCCGTCGGTCGGCTGACGCTTCCGCAGCCGGCGCAGCTGCGCGTCGAGCTGGGGCCTGGCCCGGCGCTGACCGCCCCGCTCCTCGATGGCCGTGGCCAGGGAACTGAGCACATCACGGAGGCGGGCCTCGTCCGGTGACCACCCCCGGCGCTCGCACTCCTCGAGCCAGTCGACCGCACTTTGGTGGCCGCGCTCGCCGTTGCAGCGCCGACAGGCCGCGACCTCGTTCTCCAGCCAGGACGGTCCGCCCTTGACCTTCGGGATGAGGTGCTCGGTGGTCGGCCGGACCAGCTGGGTGAACGGCCGCCCGCACCACAGGCACGTGTCGGCGTCGCGCTGTCGGGCCAGCGCCAGCCGCACACTCCGCCGCGGTTGCATCCCCTCCATGATGCCGAGAGCGGGCAACCCCAACTTGTCAGACGCTGAGGTCGCTCTGGCGCGCTGAGCGCCTGACAAGTCGGCGAGGATGCTGCGCTTCGTGGCCGGAACGGCGGCGGCGGAGCCTCGATGTCCCTGGCATGCTCGGCGCATGCCGGAGACCAGCACGCTGCAGCGCGGCCGGACACGGGTCCACCCGGCCTGGCCGGTGGCGGTGGTGGCGTTCGTCGCGCTGGTCGGGGCGGCGGGCTTCCGGTCAGCACCCAGCGTGCTGATGGTGCCGATGGAGCAGGAGTTCGGCTGGCCGCGGACCCTGATGTCCAGCGCGGTCAGCGTCAACCTGGTCCTCTACGGCCTGATGGCCCCGTTCGCCGCCGCCCTGATGGACCGCTTCGGCATCCGCCAGGTCACCAGCGTCGCCCTGCTCCTGGTCGCCGCCGGCAGCGGCCTGAGCATCTTCGTCACCCAGGGCTGGCAGCTGGTGCTGACCTGGGGCCTGCTGATCGGCGTCGGCACCGGCTCGATGGCCATGGTGTTCGCGGCCACCATCGCCGGCCGCTGGTTCGTCGCCCGCCGCGGCCTGGTCACGGGCATCCTGACCGC
>CAXTVE010000356.1:0-3345 GCA_964247485.1 uncultured Propionibacteriaceae bacterium | reverse complement strand
GGGTGTACATCAGGGTGTCCAGGTCGGGGCAGATGCGGAGGCCGTGCAGGGTGATGTCGTCCGCGGTGTTGCCGACCACGGTGATCGTCGCGTCCGGGTACGCCCGGCGGACGCCCAGGACGAACTTCGACCCGCCCACACCGCCGGCCAGCACCACGATCTGCACGCCGCCAGTGTGGCACTGGAGGATTAGGCTCCCTGGGTGGAGCGGTTGATGCGGCTGCGGCAGCCGGTGACGGTCGTAGCCCTGGTCGCGCTGGGCCTGCACGCCCTGCTGTTGGTGCTGCAGCTGCGGGAACGGTCGTTGCCGGAAGGGTGGGAGCTCGGTTCCCTGGCGTCCGCGATCATCGATCCGCTGCTGCTGGTGCTGCTGACCGCCGCGGTGGTCACCTGCTGGCTGGGTGCACCGACCCGCGCCGCCCGTGGCCTGACTCTGGCCGCGTCGGTGGTGACGGCGCTGCTGTCGGCCGCTGTCCTCGGGCTGGCCGTCGCCGCGGTGGTCGCCATGCCGTGGCCCAGCGAGTTCGGAGGGCCCGCCCTGGAGGTCGACTTCTACCGGTGGCTGTTGCCTCCGCTCACCGTGGCGGCCATCAGCCTCGCTGTGCAGATCGCCCTGCTCGGCCGCCCGGCCGCGCAGTCCGCGCCGGACCCCGAGACGGCACCCATCCGATCCGAGCTCGGGTCCGAACCCGAGGGCGAGCCGGCCCCCGACCCGGAGCTGCAGCCCACCTGGACGACCGACCAGGCCGTGGGTACGGTTTGGCGTCGCGCCGGGGAGGCGAGTCCGCAGACCGCGGCCACCGACTGGGATGCGGCCGGTGAGACCGGGGGCTGGTGGAGCTCCGGGCCGGACCGCGAACCGGCCCAGGAACCAGGCACCCGTACCGAGTCGTAGCTGTTGGGTCCCAATATCAGGTTTCGGCTTGACTTTGCGGTATTGACAGGCATGTAATTCCACCAATGTCATTCCGTCTCGGCCGACCGGTCGTCCCGGAGCCGGCAGGAGTTCGTCGGTCGTGTCCCGCGAAGACCGCCGGCGGGCAAGTTCATTCAGGCGGGTCGAGGAGGCACAACCCATGTACGAGCTGATGGATGTCGACGACGGAGGTGTCGACGACGGGGGTGCGCTGAGCTGGCAGGAACGCGCGCTGTGCGCGCAGACCGACCCGGAGGCCTTCTTCCCGGAGAAGGGCGGCTCGACGCGCGAGGCCAAGAAGGTCTGCCTGGCCTGCGATGTACGTGGCGACTGCCTGGAGTACGCGCTGGCGCACGACGAGCGCTTCGGCATCTGGGGCGGGCTGAGCGAACGCGAGCGGCGCAAGCTGAAGAAGCGCGCGGTCTGAGCCTCGGACCGCTCCCGGGGTGTGCCGACCGGCTCAGGATGCCCGAGCCGGTAACAATCGCATAAAGTAGGGGCGCCCAGGGTGGGCAGCCCCATTCGTGCGTGCTCGGGGGAGGATGCGAGAGGCGGTCGTGACGGCGACGGGTCAGCGAGAGCCCTCCTTCCTGTCCACCCTCCGGCTCGGCGGCGAGGACTTCGACCAGATCGGGGCCGACGTCGACCCGTGGGCGTGGGTCGACAAGGCCGACGATGAGGCGGAGCCCCTCGACCTGTCCGGCCTCCGGGTCACGGCGGTGCTCGTCGCCTTCGAGGCGGGCCGCTGGCTGCCGGCCACCCTGGACAGCCTGTCCGGACTGCAGCACCGGCCGACCCGGCTGATCGCGATCGACAACGACAGCACCGACGGGACCCGCGACCTGCTCAACCAGGCCGTGGCCGAGGGCCTGATCGACGCCGTCTACACCGGCCGACGCCGCTACGGCTTCGGGGCCGCGGTCAAGTCGGCACTGCGCCAGGACGCCGAGTCGGGGGCGGAGGAGAGCCACTGGCTGTGGCTGCTGCACGACGACGCCCAGCCGGACCCGGACGCCCTGTTCGAGCTGCTGTCCCACGTCCGGGCCGACCGCACCATCGACGTCACCGGGCCCAAGCTGCTGCTGCCCCGGCGGCGACAGACCGGCCAGCAGATCAGCGAGGTCGGGGTCAGCATCTCCGGCAACGGCCGCCGTGACCTGCAGCTGGACTCCGGGGAGATCGACCAGGGCCAGCGGGACGAGCCGCAGGCCCGGCTCGGCGTCTCCACCTGCGGCATGCTGGTGCGGTCCTCGGTGTGGCACGAGCTGAACGGTCTCGACCCCGGCGTACCGGTGTTCCGCGACGGCGTCGAGTTCGGTTGGCGGGCCCACCTCAACGGCTTCCGGGTGGTCACCACGCCGCGGGCCCAGGTCACTCACCGCCAGGTCGGGCGGGCCGGCCTGCGCCCCGGCGGGCTGACCGGACGGCGGCCGGGGATGGTCGACCGGGCCCTGGGCATGGTGGTGGTTGCCGGCCACGCCCCGGCGCGACTGCTGCCGCTGGTCTACCTGCGGCTGATGTGGTGCTGCCTGACCCACGCCGTCGGCTACCTGCTCGGCAAGGTGCCCGGGCGGGCGCTGGACGAGATGCTTGCGCTGGGGGCGTTCCTGGCCGCGCCGGGGCGTGTCCTCCGGCTGCGCCGGCGCACCAAGGCGATCCAGCCCGCACCGGGCTCCGACGAGGTCATCACCACGTTGCGCCCACCGTGGTGGAACGGCTTCCGGGTGGCCGCGGAGACGCTGGGCGGCGCCGTCGCGGACCGCTACCGGTCGGTGGCCGGCGACGCGGACGCGGCGTCGCTGGACGAGCTGACCGGGGACGACTTCAGCACCGTGGGCGAGGAGCGGCCCCGGAACCTGCTGCTCAGCCCGGTGGTCGTCACCACCGTGCTCGCGGTGGTCGCCAGCGTGGTCGCCGCCCGCAGCCTGCTCGGCCGGGGCGAGCTGGCCGGACCGGCCCTGCTCCCCGCGTACGACCGCCTCGGCTCGCTGTGGTCCGCGGTGCTGGCGCCCATCCCCGGCGCGCCCGACCAGACCACCCCGCCCTGGCTCGCGCTGACCGCGCTGGCCTCGACCCTGCTGGCGGGGCAGCCGGAGTGGTTCAGCACGCTGCTGCTCTGCGGCGTGGTCCCGATCAGCTTCCTCGCCACCTACCCGCTGATCCGGCGGGTGATCAACGAGCGGCGGCTGCGGCTGTGGGTCTCCGGCACGTACGCGCTGCTGCCGGTCCTGCTCGGTAGCACCAACCAGGGCCGGCTGGCCCTGAGCGTGGTGGCGATCGGGTTGCCGCTGCTGCTGTCGGCCGTGCGGGCCTTGGTGCTGCGCCGGGTCGGGATCCCGGAGGCCTGGCGGGGCGGCTGGGGGGCCGGCGTGGTGCTGGTCGCCATGGTCGCGTTCGAGCCCTCCCTGATCATCCTCGCCCTACTGCTC
>CAXTVE010000355.1:0-3393 GCA_964247485.1 uncultured Propionibacteriaceae bacterium | reverse complement strand
CCCGGGCGGCGGGGGGGGGGGGGCCCGGGGCCTAGGGTGGGGGGCGGCCTGCAGGACTCCGCCGACGGCCGGGCGCCCGACGTGGTGATGCTGGGCGACGGCGGCGGGGTCCGGCAGGCCATCCCCCGCCCGGTCGTGGGCGCCGACAAGGTCACCCGCCTGCTCACGGCCGGCCTGGCGTCCTTCGGGGCGCAGATGTCGGCCGAGCCCGCGGAGGTCAACGGCTGGCCGGCCCTGATCATCCGCCTCGACGGCGAGCTCGACAGCGTCGTGACCCTGCGGCTGGAGGAGAGCCGGGTCAGCGGGATCTTCACCGTCCGCAACCCCGACAAGCTGTCCCGGCTGGTCGACGAGACGGCCGTCCGGCTGCGCTGACCGCCGAGAGATCAGTTGACGGGGTGGGCGGCTCAGCGCAGGCCGCTGCGGGTGAACCCCTGCACGAAGGACCGCTGGAAGACCAGGAACAGCGCCACCATCGGCACCACGTTCAGCAGCGCGAAGGCCATCGTGCCGCCGTAGTCGGGCCCGAACTGGCCCTGCAGGTAGAGCAGGCCGATCGGCAGGGTGTAGAGCCGGTCCTGCTGCAGCGCGATCAGGGGCCAGGCGAAGTCGTTCCAGGACTGCAGCAGCGTCAGGAAGAACAGGACGCCGAGCAGCGGCCGGGACAGCGGCACCACGATCCGCCACAGCACCTGCAGGTGTCCGGCGCCGTCGATCCGGGCGGCCTCGATCAGCTCGCGCGGGATCCCCAGGATGAACTGGCGGGCCAGGAACAGGCCGAAGGCGTTCGCCGCGGTCGGCAGGATCACCGCCCAGTAGCTGCTGTACAGGCCGATCGTGGTGATCAGCTTGAACAGCGAGACCATGATCACCTGGACCGGCAGCACCAGGGTGGACAGCGCGGTCAGGAAGAGCACGTTGGCGCCGCGGAAGCGCAGGTGGGCGAACGCATAGCCGCCCAGCAGGTTGACCACCACGGTCAGCAGCGCGACGGTCAGGGCGATGGCCACCGAGTTGCCGAACCAGACCGTCACCGGGAAGGACGAGAACACCCGGTCGAAGTTCTCCAGGGTCAGCCGCCGGGGCCAGAGCCGCAGGTCCCCGCCGAGCAGCTCGGCCCGGCTCGAGAAGGCGACCACCAGCATCCAGTACAGCGGGAACAGGATCACCAGGCTGACCGCGACCGCGATCACCAGCCGGACCACGACCGCCCCCGTACGCCGGCGACTCACTCCGCCCCCCCATTCACTCGGCGGAGTCCCGGTTGGGGTTGGTGCGCCACTGCACCGCGGCGAAGACGACCATCAGCACCAGCAGCACCATGCCGATCGCCGCGGCGTACCCCTGGTCGCGGACGACGAAGCCGTTCTCGTACGCGTAGGTCACCAGCACCGCGGTTGCGTTGCCGGGACCCCCGCCGGTGAGCACGAAGACGACGTCGAAGACCTGGAACGAGTAGATGACGTTCAGCACCAGCAGGAAGAACGACGCCGGCCCGACCAGCGGCACCGTGATGTGGCGGAACTGCCGCCAGCCGGTCGCCCCGTCCATCCGGGCCGCCTCGTAGAGCTCGGGGCTGATGCCCTGCAGCGCCGACAGATAGATCAACATGTTGAAGCCGACCCGCCACCACAGCGTCACCAGGACGACCGAGGCGAAGGCGGCGACGCCGTCGGACTGCCACGGCACGGCCGGCAGACCGGCGAACACCAGCAGCTTGTTGAACAGCCCGCCGCTCTGGTCGAACAGCAGCAGACCCATCAGCGCGGTGGCCACCCCGGAGACGGCCATCGGCAGCACCAGGATGGTGCGGAACGCCCCCCGGGCGGGCAGCACCGCGTTCAGCAGCACGGCGGCGCCGAGCCCGAGCGCCATCGCCGGCGGCGTGGTCAGCAGGGTGAAGCCCACGGTGTTCAGCAGCACCCGCCAGAAACCGGGATCGGTGAACAGCCGGGCGTAGTTGGCCAGCCCGACGAACTCCCCGCTGCCGAAGCCGTCGGTCCGCTGCAGGCTGAGGCCCGCCGCCCAGACCAGCGGCAGCAGCACGAACAGCCCGAGCAGCGCCAGGTTGGGTGCCACCAGTCCGTACGCGGTCAACGACTCGCCGCGCAGCCGACCGCCCCGCCGGCGGGCGACGGGGGCGGCCGCGGCCGTCACCGGGCGATCGCCTTCGCGATCCCGTCGCTGAGCCCGGAGACCGTCGCGTCCGTGCTCTGGCCGCCGACGAACGCCTGCTCGAGCTGGTCCTTGAGCACGGTGATGATGCCCGCCATCGCCGGCGAGGCCACCTGACCGGAGTCCTCGGGCCGGACGGTGCTGGCCTGACCGACGAAGACGGTGGACAGCTCCGGGCGGACGGCGAAGTCGATGCCGTCCTCGACCAGGTCGGCCCGGGTCGGCAGCAGCGAGGCCCCGGCGCAGAAGTCCCGCATCGCCGCCTGCTCCGTCACGTGGTTCAGGAAGTCCGCGGCCAGCTCGATGTTCTTGGCCGCCTTGGTGACCACCAGCGCGTTGCCGCCGAAGTCGCTGCCCGCCCGCTTGTGACGGGGGGCGAAGGTCGCCCCCCACTCGAAGTCGAGGTTGGCATCGGCGTCCGGGATGAGGAAGGCGCCGCCGAAGGTCATGGCCGCGGTCTGGGAGTACCAGATGTCGGCCGCGAAGGTGCTGGCCTTGACCGAGCTGTTCGGCGGAACGAGCTGGTCGGCGAAGAAGCCCCTGCTGAAGTCGACCGCCTCCCGCCCGGCCGGCGAGTCGATCGCCGGGGTGAGCAGGTCCTCGGTCAGGAACCGGCCACCGGCCTGGAACAGCAGGCTGAGCCAGCGGGTGACCCCGTTGCCCTGCCAGTTGTAGACGAACGGGAACTTGCTGGCCGGCAGCTTGCTCCGCAGGGTCGCCGCCACCTGGAGCAGCTCCTCCCAGGTCCAGGCGTCCTCGAGCTTGGTCGGCACCGAGCGGATCCCCGCCGACTCGAGGACCGCCTTGTTGTAGAGGATCGCCGAGGTGTCGGTGTGGTGCGGCACGCCGACCGGCCGGCCGCCGCTCTGGACGGCCGCCCAGGCCTGCGGGGTGAAGCGGCCGGCGAGGTCGGCCGGGAAGACGCCGCCCAGGTCGGCGAGCTGGCCACGCCCCGCGTACGCGCCCAGGAGGTAGTAGGGCACCCGGAAGACGTCCGGCGGGTTGCCGGCCTGCAGCTGAGCGTCGATGTTGGTGAACATCTGCTCGTAGGGGACCGCGTTCAGCGTGACCGTGGCGCCGGACGCGGCCTGGAAGCCGTCGATCGCCTTGCGCAGCCCGGCCAGCTCGCTGTCGGTGCCCCAGGTGGTGAAGGTCAGGGTCTTGCTGTCGGTGTCGCCGCCACCGGTCGGCTGCGGCGCGAAGCCCCCGCACCCGGAC
>CAXTVE010000354.1:0-3397 GCA_964247485.1 uncultured Propionibacteriaceae bacterium | reverse complement strand
ACCCTCGCCGACGGCTGGGCCTACGCCCGCTTCTACACCTCAGACACCCAACGCCAAGCCGCGCTGCCAGGCTGGCTCCACTTCTACAATCACCACCGAGCCCACTCCGCCATCGCAGGCAAACCACCGATCACCCGACTGACCAACCTCCTCGGACATCACACCTAGCGGGTGGCCTCCACCATCTGCCGCAGCTCCTTCTTGAGGTCGGAGACCTCGTCCCGCAGCCGGGCGGCGACCTCGAACTGCAGGTCGGCCGCGGCGACGTGCATCTGGTCGGTGAGCGACTGCACGAGGTCGGCGAGCTCGCCGGCGGGCAGGCCGGAGAACGCGCGGGACGGCGCGGCCCCGTTCTTCCCGCCCAGCGACGGCACCGGCGACTTGCCGCGACTCCGGTTGCGGCCGCTGCCGAGCAGCTCCTCGGTGTCCGCGTCCTCCCGGGCCAGCATGTCGGTGATGTCGGCGATCTTCTTGCGCAGGGGCTGCGGGTCGACGCCATGCGCGACGTTGTAGGCGACCTGCTTCTCGCGGCGGCGGTTCGTCTCCTCGATGGCGGCGGCCATCGAATCGGTCACCGAGTCCGCGTACATGTGCACCTCGCCGGACACGTTGCGGGCGGCACGGCCGATGGTCTGGATCAGGCTCTTCGCGCTGCGCAGGAAGCCCTCCTTGTCGGCGTCCAGGATGGCGACCAGCGACACCTCGGGCAGGTCGAGGCCCTCGCGGAGCAGGTTGATGCCGACCAGCACGTCGTACTCCCCCATCCGCAGCTCGCGGAGCAGGGCGATCCGCTGCAGGGTGTCGACCTCGGAGTGCAGGTACCGCGTACGGATGCCGTTCTCCAGCAGGTAGTCGGTGAGGTCCTCGGCCATCTTCTTGGTCAGCGTGGTCACCAGCACCCGCTCGCTGCGCTCGCTGCGCAGCCGGATCTCCCCCATCAGGTCGTCGATCTGGCCGGAGGTCGGCTTGACGATGACCTGCGGGTCGACCAGCCCGGTCGGGCGGATCAGCTGCTCGACGAACCCGTCGGACTTGGCCAGCTCGTAGTTGCCGGGGGTCGCCGACAGGTAGACGGTCTGCCCGATCCGGTCGACGAACTCCTCGAAGCGCAGCGGCCGGTTGTCCATCGCGCTGGGCAGCCGGAACCCGTGGTCGACCAGGGTCCGCTTGCGGGACATGTCCCCCTCGTACATCCCGCCGATCTGCGGCACCGAGACGTGGGACTCGTCGATGACGAGCAGGAAGTCCTCCGGGAAGTAGTCGAGCAGGCAGTTCGGCGGGCTGCCGGGTCCGCGGCCGTCGATGTGGCGGGAGTAGTTCTCGATGCCGGAGCAGGTGCCGATCTGCCGCATCATCTCGATGTCGTAGCTGGTCCGCATCCGCAGCCGCTGGGCCTCCAGCAGCTTCGAGTGCCGTTCCAGCTCGCCGAGGCGCTGCTCGAGCTCGGTCTCGATCCCGCTGATCGCGCGGTCCATCCGCTCGGGCCCGGCGACGTAGTGGCTGGCCGGGAACAGGTAGAGCTCCTCGTCCTCGGTCACCACCTCGCCGGTCAGCGGGTGCAGCGTGCTGAGCCGCTCGACCTCGTCGCCGAAGAACTCGACCCGGACCGCCAGCTCCTCGTACATCGGGAACACCTCGAGGGTGTCCCCCCGGACCCGGAAGGTGCCGCGCGTACCGGCGAGGTCGTTGCGCGCGTACTGGATGCCGACCAGCCGGCGCAGCAGCGCGTCCCGCTCGATCTCCTCACCGACCCGCAGCTTGACCATCCGGCTGACGTACTCCTGCGGAGTGCCCAGACCGTAGATCGCCGAGACGGTCGCCACCACGATGACGTCGCGGCGGGTGAGCAGCGAGTTGGTCGCCGAGTGCCGGAGTCGCTCGACCTCCTCGTTCAGCGACGAGTCCTTCTCGATGTAGGTGTCGGTCTGCGGGACGTACGCCTCGGGCTGGTAGTAGTCGTAGTAGGAGACGAAGTACTCCACGGCGTTGCGCGGGAAGAACTGCCGCAGCTCGTTGGCGAACTGGGCAGCCAGGGTCTTGTTGGGCTGCATGACCAGCGTCGGGCGCTGCAGCCGCTCCGCCAGCCATGCCACCGTCGCCGTCTTGCCGGTGCCCGTCGCGCCGAGCAGCACCACGTCCTGCTCACCGGCCCGCACCCGCTGCTCGAGCTCGGCGATCGCCGCCGGCTGGTCACCCGCGGGGTCGAAGTCGCTCTCCACCTTAAAGGGAGCCACCCGACGCCGCACCTCGGAGATCGCACGCACCATGCCTCAGAGCCTACGAGCGCCCACTGACAGTCTCGTCTGGGCAGGCTGCTCGCGCCCGGCGCTCTGCCCCGCCGACGTCGTCACTCGGCACGAACGAGAAGCGCGTGTCGGCGTCAACGGGGTCGTCCCGCTTGGTTGAGGGAGTCTGTTGCCTTCTCGTTCCTCCGCTCGGCGGCGCGCCCTGCCGACGCTCGCCGCCTCGCGCCAGCTCGTCGTCACCCCCGCGCTTGGCCCTCCAGCATGGAGTTGGTCATCGCGCCGAAGTCCTTGTTCAGCTGCTCGGGGTCGGCGTTCTCGGGGAACGACGCCGTGCCGATGACGGTCACCCCGTCACCGGTGCGGACCGAGACCAGCGAGAACAGCAGCACGGTCGACGATCCCTGACCGTTGCTCACCGTGATCTGCGCGAGGCAGGTCCCAGCACTGAGCTTCTTGGTACCGAGGTCCACCGACTTGGCCTCGGCGAACTTGCCGTTCGACGTTCCCTCGGCGATCTTGCGGTGCCAGGCGTCGCACAGCTGCCCCGGGTTGGTGCTGGCCTCGGCCTGGATCACCTGGCCCAGATACACGCTCTTCCCGTCACTGAGCTGGGCCACGCCCTTCCCGGTCTTCTGCGTCTCCCAGCCGCTGGCCGGGGTCAGGCTGATCCCGCTGCCCAGGTCGATCGCGTCCCCGGCCGGAGGCTGACTCCCGGTGTCGGTCGGAGTCGGCTCCGGACTGTCGTTCGACGGGGTCCCGGACGAGCTCGGGGTCGGCTGGCCGCTCGGCGTCGGCGGCGCGGACGGCGGCACCGGCTCGGTCGGGGTGATCGACACCGGGCCTGGCTGGCCCTGCGGGTCCCGGTTGAGCACCATGATGATCCCGCCCACCGCGGTCAACAGCACGAGCGCCGCCACCACGATGCCGATGATCAGACCGGGGCTCTTCTTCGCCGGCTGCCCCCCGACCGGCGGGTAGCCCCCGCCCTGCGGCGGCACGCCCGGCTGACCGTAGCCGCCGCCGGGCGGCACCTGCCCGTAGCCACCCGGCGGACCCTGCGGCGGGTAGCCGCCCTGCGGCGGGTAGCCGCCCTGCGGCGCGTACGTGCCCTGGGGGTTGTAGGTCCCCTGCTGCGGCGGGTAGCCGGGGGG
>CAXTVE010000353.1:629-3417 GCA_964247485.1 uncultured Propionibacteriaceae bacterium | reverse complement strand
AACTTGGTGCAGTAGAAGTCCAGCGCGCGGTCGAGGTCGGCCACGCGGACCATCGTGTGCAGGTATTCCATCGGGCGTGCATCCTTGCGCAGGGCTCGGCCGTGCCGGGGCCGGTCGTTCGTCGCCCTAGCTAGGGCTCGCGGGAGCGGCGAGTAGGCCGCCCGGGTCTATGCCGCGGGCGGGGCAGCCGCTTGCGGGCAACCGCCGGGGGGCCCGGCACGGCGCTGACGCCGGGGGGGGTACCCCCCGGTCCCCCCGGCATGTAGAAGTTGGTCCGCACCACCGCCGACAGCACGGCCAGGTACCAGCGGATGATCCGGTCGTGGTCCAGGCTGACGACGTCGTTCAGCCCGGCGCGGATCGCCTCGACCACGTCGGCTGCCTTGGCCCTGCGGGCCGCCTCGTCGAGCCCGCGCTCGGGGTCGAAGCGGACCTCGAACAGGGTGAGCAGCCGCCGGGCCAGGTCGACGTTGGCGGTCAGCGCCGAGGCGATGTAGGTCTGGCTGTAGGTCACCCCGACCTGCCGCAGGTAGCGGCCGACCGCCCGCAGCAGCGTGACGTCGCGCCAGTGCAGGTCGGCCCCCATCACCAGGGCGTGGAACCCGTCGGCCTCGGTCAGCCCGCGGTAGGAGGCGGAGAACGCCTCCATGAACGCCTGCCGGGCCGGGCCGGTCCAGCGGGCGCGTACGGTCTCCGCCCCGCCCACCACGGTGAGCCCGAGGTCGTAGACGTAACCACGCTCGCCGGGACCGAGGCCGAGCTCGTACGGGCGCTCGTCGATGACGTCGACGCCCAGCAGGGTGAGGTGCGGCAGCATCTTGGACAGCGACATCGGCGTGTCACGGCGGAAGATCTTCAGCCGCAGGTCGGCCTCCTCCTCGTCGCGGTCCGGGACGTAGAGGGCCATCGACAGGTCGTCGCCGCCGGCCAGGGAGGTCAGCGCGGTCAGGTCCTGCAGCGCCTGGCGGGGCGAGTACTCCTCCTTGTAGCCCTCGGGCAGCCCGCCGACCAGGGTGGCCAGCCGCTCCGGGTCGTCCGCGTCGGCGATCAGGTCGGCGAACTCGTCGGTCCAGGAACGGGTGGCCGCGGTGAGCTCGCGCTCCAGGGCCGGCAGGTCGACCTCGCCCATCGCCTCGCCGGTCGGCATCCGGACCACGAAGTGCAGCCGGGCCAGCACCGACTCGCTGACCCGGGCGGTGTAGTCCACCGACGCCCCGCCCAGCCGGGTCCGCAGGATCGTCTCCATCCGCTGCCGGACGGTCGTCGTGTACCGGTCGCGCGGCAGATAGACCAGACAGGACAGGTAGCGGTCGTACGCGTCGCGGCGGACGAACAGCCGGACCTGGCGGCGCTCCTTGAGATGGGCCAGCTTCTCCACGGTGGCGGCCAAGTCGGCGGTGCGGGCCTGGAACAGCTCGTCGCGCGGGTAGGTCTCCAGCACGTCCAGCACGGCCTTGCCGCCGTGACTCTGCTCGCTGTAGCCGGTGTGCCGGAGCACCGCGGCCGCCTTCTGCCGCAGCACCGGCACCCGGCTGATGCTCTCGGAATAGGCCGAGGAGGAGAACAGGCCGAGGAACCGCCGCTCGCCGACGACCCGGCCGTCCGGGTCGAACCGGCGGATGCCGAGGTAGTCCAGGTAGGCCGGGCGGTGGATCCGGGACTTCTCGTTGTCCTTGGTGATCACCATCAGGTCCGCCCGTCCGCCGTCGTCCGGCGGCAGCGCCCCGAACGCGCCGGGCAGGTCCGCATCGGCGCGCAGCAGGCCCAGCCCGGTGGCGGGGACGGGGACGAACCGGACCGGACCGCTGCGGTCCCCGCCCTCCAGCGCGTATTCCCGATAGCCGAGGAAGGTGAAGTGGTTGGCGTTCAGCCAGCCCAGCAGCTCACGGGCCAGTGCCGCCTCCTCGCGCCGGCCGCCGGTCCGGGCCGGGTCCGCCAGCAGGGTGCTGGTCTCCTCGGACCGGGTGATCATCTTCTGCCAGTCCTCGACCGTCTCCTCGACCAGCCGGAGCACCTCGAGCAGCCCCTGCTCCAGGTCCGCGAGCCGCGGGGCCGAGGCGTCGGGGCGGGCCGGCGGCAGGATCTCCAGGTGCATCCACGACTCGGGGACCACGCTCGGGTCGCCGTCGGCCTCCTGTGCGGTCACGATGGCGCGCAGGGCGCCCCCGAGGTCCCGGCGGACCAGGTACTGCGGGTGGAAGACCTCCCGGATGCTCCAGCCCTGCCGGAGCACCTCCATCGTCACCGAGTCGACCAGGAACGGGCGGTCGTCGGTGACGATCTGCACCACGGTGGCGCCGCCGGCCGTCCAGCCGTCGTCACCCTGGCTCGGGGTGCGGATGGCGATCGCCGCCCGGGCGGCCGGGCGAGAAGTCGCCAGCCGGTAGTGGCTGACCACCAGGCCGAGCAGGTCCTCGACGCTGCGCTCGTCGACGTCGAGCGCGTCGACGTGGCGGAAGTAGTGCCGCAGGAAGGTCTGGACCCGGTCGGGGTCCTGCCCGAAGCCGACCGCCACCCGGGCCCCGCGGGCGGCGACCGCGGCGATCTTCTCGGCCTTGTCCCGCTCCAGCTCCACCTCCACCGTGGTCACGCGTCGAGGTTAACCGGCCCGACTCAGGCGTGTCTCCCGAACCCCGTCAGCGCGGCCGGCCCCATGGCGCTCCGCGGGGCGACCCCCTTGCTGTGCTCCGGCCGACGGGGCGGTAGGTCATGATGGGAGGCATGGACATCTCGACAGGGTTGGACTTCGCGGCGACGCCGGAGGAGGTGTACGCGATGATGGTCGACC
>CAXTVE010000353.1:0-619 GCA_964247485.1 uncultured Propionibacteriaceae bacterium | reverse complement strand
GGCCTTCCTCGAGGAGGTCTGCGTGGCGAGCCAGGCGATCAGCTACGACGTCTCGGTCGACGGGTCCAGCACCAAGGCGTCGCGGACGCTCCCCTCGCCCGATTCGGCGGCCCGCTTCACCGGCCCGCAGCTGACCGTGGTCGAGGACGTGCAGTGGGCCGAGGCCGGCGGGGACGGCGCCCGCACCGGCACCCTGACCATGACCGTGCTCGGTCAACCGGTCCGGCTGTCCGGCCGGCTGCAGATCGCCCCGGGCGGCCGGGGCACGACCGTCGGCCTGACCGGCGAGCTCAAGGTCAACATCCCGCTGCTCGGCCGCAAGCTCGAGGAGAGCGCCGCCCCCGCCGTGCTGGCCGGCTTCGGCACCCAGCAGGATGTCGGCGACCGCTGGCTGGCGGGCAAGGGCGCCGGCTGATCGCCGGCCTCACCCCAGCCACGTCGGCGGGCGGGCCATAATCGCCCGTGGTCTTCGTGGCTTTGTTCGCCGCCGGCGTGCTGCTGGTCGTGCTGGTCGCCGGCAGCCCGCTGCGGCTGGTCCTGACGGCGCCGCTGCTGCTGCTCGCGGCCGGCGCTTTCGCCGCCCGGCTCGGACTGGTGACGCTCCGTCCCGACAGCTCCC
>CAXTVE010000352.1:0-3462 GCA_964247485.1 uncultured Propionibacteriaceae bacterium | reverse complement strand
CACCACGCTGGTCCGGGTGGGCGATCCAGGCTTGCGCCGCCTGTTGCATCGTCTCCGCCGCGTCCAGCGACGGGCCGCCGTTCGTCTTACGCCAATGCCCGTACCACCCCACGGATTGCGCCGCGATGATCGGCGGGACCTCATGGCTCAGCAGCCGGCCCAGGTAGACGGCATCAACCAGCCGCAAGGCACCGGCGCCGTCCGCTGATCCGCCAAGTCCGGCTACGACGTGGTCCCGCAGAGCGGGCAGGGCTGGATCCTCGGCTCCGCTCCGGGCGATCAGCAAACGCAGGGGACCAGTAAGCCCGGCGGCGACCTCGGCGCGAGCCAGCTCAGGGAGGCAATCGACTGCAGCCTCCGGAAACACGGTGTGTGCCGCTTCAACGACAAGGGCGCGGTGGCCGAACCACCGGGGATCCTCAGATGGCGGCACGTCAATGATCACGCCGTCGCGCCGGAGGGACCGGGCGACACCGACCTCGAGATCCAGCCACATCACATCATCCTGACCTGACCGACGGCGCGTGCGGCATCCGGTAAGGCCCAGATGCGACCCTGGCATGTTGGAAGCCTCGCTGCGGTTGGGGCGACGGTAAACCCTCTGCACCCACGGACAGCGACAACAGCACCTGCAGCAACAAACTGCAGCAGCGTGCGCACTCGCAGGTGACGGAACGTGGGCAACACCGCGTGGCTACTCGCGTGCATGATGCCGGACGAGGCACCTTGGCAGACTTTGCCAGCAGGGGGTGCCGCCCCGACCGAACGCAGATCCTCCCTTGCGATGATCTACCCCATGGCTCAGACCGAAGGACCGGATCGCTCCGCCCTGGTAAGGAGCGCGGCGGAGCTCGGCCAGGCAGCATGGTTGTTCGGCAATCTGTACGAGGCCGCTGTCGGCGTTCCCCAACTACTCGGCCTGGCCCGAGCAGAGCGGCGGCCCGGTCTGGCCCGGGTCGGCAGCCCCGTGCGCTACTACGCGCCGATCGCGCCGCTGGCCGTGGGCGCTTCGGCAATCGAGCTCCTGACCGCATGGCGGTACCAGAAGCGAGATCGATTCCTCACCGCCGTCTCCGCCGGTGGCCTGGCGGTTGCGCTCGGGCTGAGCGGTTACCTGATTCGCACCGTCAACGTCCCGCTGCTCACTGCAGGTGACCTCGGACTGAGTGAGCGTCGACGTCTCGAAACCACCTGGCACCGAGCAAACACAGTTCGGATCGCCGCCCTCACGGTCACGATGGGGACCAACAGACTCAGGCTCCGACGACGCTGAGCCAGCAGCAGAACCGACAAACGCAGACCGACATCAACAGTGTGCACGTGTTACAGATCCTCCAATCCTGCCGGACCTGACGCGTAGGATTTGCGTGAATGAGCAGGGAGAGTGCGTCGTCCTCTGATCCTGGGCGCGGAATGGATGTCGAGGCACTGCACTTCATTGCTGAGGGCGTAACTGCGCTGGCCGGGTTTGATCTGGCGGCGATCAGCATCGTCGAAGGCGATTGCTTTCGCGTCGTCGCCGTTGCGGGCAGCAGCGAGGCGTCTGCTGAACTGATGGCACTACGCTCACCGATCGATCGGGTCTTGGCCGAGCTGGCCGCGGCCGAGCGCACAGGGCGCATGATGTTCGTCCGCCAAGAAAGCGCCAGCGACCAGCTCGACGGATTCTCCTGGATTCCCGATTACGAGATTGTCGACGGCGATGAGGCATGGCTTCCCGAGGACCTGCTCTGCGCACTGCTGCATGACGACGGAGGAGAGCTGCGGGGTCTGTTGTCCGTGGACCTGCCCACCGGTCGCCGGCGACCCGGCAAAGCTGCCCTGGACATTCTGAACGTGTACGCGCGACAAGCCGAGCGTGCCGTCGTCAACTTTCTCGAGCGCGAACAGTTCGCCACAGATCTCGCGCTTGAGCGACGGGTCTCGCGATACCGCTCGCATCTCATCAACATCTTTGTCCCACGACCTGCAGACACCCGTAACCGTCATCCTCGGACGCGCGGAGCTTGCGCTCGACGGTGCGACCGACCTGCGGTCGCGGGACGATCTCCTGGTCATCAGCCGCGCGGCACGAATCTCGGACATGTCGCGCGACCTGCTCGTCATGGCCCGGGTCGGCGATCCCGACAATCCCGTCGACGTGGCCGCCGTCGACCTTGCTGCGCTTGTGATCGACTGCGCCCGACTGCTCGACGAGATGGTTTTGCATCGACGAATCGATCTCGCCTTCTTGTGCCGGATCGCCCGGTCTACGTGATCGGAAGCTCTGTCGAGCTTGAAGCCATGGTTGGCAACCTGCTCTCCAATGCCGTCAAGTACTCAGACCCAGGCGGTCTGGTGCGGCTGGCGGTCAGCGATGAATCACCTGGGGGGTCGTGCTGAGTGTCAGCGACAAAGGGCATCGGGATATCGAGAGAGGGCCAACAGCACCTCTTCGATGAGTTCTTCCGCTCGTCGATGCCCGACGTCCGGGCCCGACCGGGCAACGGCCTCGGTCTCGCTATCGTCGACCGGATCATCCGCCGCCACAACGGACTGATCCAGATCTGTTCCGAGTTGGCGGTCGGTACGACAGTCCGAGTGGAGCTGCCACCAGCACCAGCGAGCCAGACCTGTGGTGACCAACGTGGTGCGGGTGCAACATAGTTCTGAACCGAGGCATGTACCTGCCATGGAGGAAACCCGATCGCGCAAGCCCGAGGCACGCGATGGAGCCGCTGAGCATCGTGGGCCACAGACGGACCCACGCCCGGTAACCAGGGTCGGACCGCGATGGTGTGCAGCAGCGAGCTGCACCCACGACCGCACCATGCCGGCTCGCGGCACGGGCGGCTGCTGAGCGGCTGCCGGGAAGGGCGTCCGTCGTCTTGCCAGAATGCAGTGGTGACGGATTCAGCGGGGCACGGGCGGACGACCGGGCAGATCCGTCGTTGGCGGCAGTACCTCGCCGACGAGCGGGCCGAGGCGGCGGGCTACCGGGAGCTCGGCGAGCGCCGGACCGGCGAGGAGCGGGCGATCCTGCTGGCCCTGGCGGACGCGGAGAAACGCCACGAGTCCCACTGGCTCGACCTGCTCGGCGAGGACGCGGGACCAGCCCGCCGCAGCAGCCTGCGCACCCGGCTGCTGGTCTTCCTGGCCCGGCACTTCGGCACCGTGTTCGTGCTCGCGCTGATGCAGCGTGCGGAGGGCCGGTCTCCGTACGACACCGATGCCGACGCCAGCGCGACGATGGCGGCGGACGAGCGGATCCACGGCGAGGTGCTGCGCGGCCTGGCGACGCGCGGACGAGAACAGCTCTCCGGGACGTTCCGGGCGGCGGTGTTCGGCGCCAACGACGGCCTGGTCAGCAACCTCGCCCTCGTGCTCGGCATCGGCGCCGCCGGGGTCGACGCCCGCACCGTCCTGCTCACCGGGATCGCGGGGCTGCTGGCCGGGGCGCTCTCGATGGGGGCCGGGGAGTAC
>CAXTVE010000351.1:263-3465 GCA_964247485.1 uncultured Propionibacteriaceae bacterium | reverse complement strand
AGGATGCCGCCCACGGCACCGGCGGTGCCCAGGGTCAGCACCGCGAGGAGCAGCAGGGTGGCCAGGATCGAGGTGGCCCAGGTGAGGAAGCCGTGGATCAGGCCACCGCGTACGGCCATGGCCCCGGCGACGCCGCCGGCCCCGAAGAAGGCGATCAGGACGCCGATAATGCTGACGACCGCGGCACCGACGCCGGAACCGGTGAGCCCGGCGGCGGCGGTGAGCAGCGAGAAGATGAACACGATCGCGAGGAAGGTGACGACGCCGGCGAAGATGGCGCCCCACGAGACGTTGTGCACCCGGCCCCCACGGGCGTTCCCGAGGACGTTGTCCTTCCACGACACGTCGGTCGTGCCGCCGACGGTGTGGCTGCCGGTGTCATCCGTGCTGTAGGAACCCCCGTTCTGCGTACCGGGGGTGCCGATGGACTGTGACATTGAAGCTCCTGTTGCTGGATTCGTGCATGACTGACACCGGGACGGGAATCCGCCCCGGGGACCTGACGTGTGTGGCGGTCGACTACGACCAGCGACCGGGCTGGTGGTCGGGACCGGTCTGCTCGACCTCGATCTGCTCCCGGTTCAGGTCGGCGGAGACCCGCTGTTCCCCGACCAGGGTGTACTTGCTGAGCCGGACGACCTCCACCGGGACGACCCGGGTCTCGAGCACCGGCACCTCGGCGTGGAGGACGATCTCCTTGACCGCGTCGAACGTCGCACCGGTCACGGTGCCGGACGGATCCGATCCGGAGGGCGGCAGGTGCTCGACGCGGATCTCCTCGCGGCGCAGCGTGAAGGTGTGGGTCACCTCTTCGGTGACGATGTACTTGGTGACCCGGACCCGGCCGATGGCCTCGACCACGGTCCCGACAGCCATCCGCTCCTCGGAACGGATCATCCCACCACGACCAGAACCGGACTGCAGGCCGTAGTGGGCCCGCAGCCGACTCTCCTCCGTCGAGTCGATGACATCGTCGTCCGGAATCTCCGGCGATCCGTCGATCAGGTCACCCGCGTACGCCAGCCGCAGGTCCCGCCCGTCGAGCCGGGCCCCCTGCAGCGGCACGAACCGACCCCGGCCAGGACCGGTCGGGTCGATGCTGACCCAGGTGAGCTCGCCGGCCCGGTCACTGTCGTAGACGTGCCGGACCCGGCCGAGGCGTCGGCCGTCCGCGTCGAGCACCAGGGCGTCGTCGGTCAGTCCCGCGAGTTCGGCTGCGGTCAAGGACATCGGTCCTCCAAGGAGTAGGGGTCAGAGCAGGTCATACCCAGTCTGGCCGTTGACGCCCCGCCGGTTCGGGGGGGGGGGTGGGGGGGGCCCCCCCCCCGCCCCCGGGGGGGGGGGGGGGGGGGGGGGGGGGGGGCCGCCCCCCCCCCGGCCCCTAACCGATGGCTGGGGTCGTCTGCGATTCGACTCAGACCCGACGATCCAGGTCGCGGTCGCCGGTCACGTCGCCGTCGACATCGAGGTCGAACTGCTCCTTGCGGACGGTCTCGTTGACCGTGACCTGCTCGGTGACCTTGTCGGTCTCGAGCCGGACCCGCTCCACCGGGACGGTCTCCTTCTGCACCACGGGACGCTCCTCGTGCAGCGTCACCTCGTGCACGGCCTCGGTGATCTCCGGGCCGTCGGTCGCCTTGGCGTAGTTGGCCTCGGTGATCGGCTCGCGGGTGATGCGGGCCTCCTCGCGGCGGACCGGCACGGTCTGGGTGACGTTCTCGGTCACCACGAACTTGCGCAGCCGGGCGCGGCCCGACTCGCGGGACTGGACCCCGACACGCAGCTGCTCCTCCGAGCGCGTCATGGCGGTGTCGGTGTTCGGGCCACTGGTGTCGTGGCCCGTGGTCCCACGCACCTCGGTGGTGTCGACCCGCTCGCTGCTGGTCACCTGCTCGCCGCTGCGGCCGTAGTAAGCGTACAGCTGGTCTTCCTCCTGCGGCGTGAGGTGACCGTCACCCGCGACCCGGGGAGCGTCCTTGACCTTGGCCTTGTCGAAGCCGACCTGGATGTCGTCACCGCTGGCGTTGGCGTCCCGCAGCGGGACGAAGGACTCCGAGGTGCCGAAGAGGCCGGTCTTGACGGTCACCCACTCGGGGGACCCGCTCTGGTCGTCGAGGTAGACCTGGCCGATGCTGCCGATCTTGGTGCCGTCGGTCTCGACGACGTTGCCGCCGCGGCCGAGCAGGCCCTGCAGCTGGTCAGTGGTGAAAGTCATGGGTGAATCCCTCTACTTGGTGGTGCTGATGGGTGAAAAGTGGCCGTGTTGAACCGCCGCGCGCGCAAGTCGCATGGTGAGTGATGGGTCCGGAGACGTGAAGACCAGGCCGTTGACGTTGCTGAGGTCAGCGGGAGGGCGATGATCCGGAGGTGATGAGCGGAGCTCGATGGATGCGTGGCGGCGGCGGTCGCGGCCCGACTGTTTCTCAGTCGGCTGTTCTGAGCAGCTGTGTACAGCGTACACACCGCAGGGCCGTTCGTCAACGTCGCCCGAGATGGAGGTCAGGTGAAGGCTGGGCCGCAGCCGGCCACGCGGTACAGTGCTGGAACTCCCAGGTACGTCGAAGGAGATCGAGAGCTCGGCGAGGAGGTGCCCATCAGCAACAAGACGTCGACCGAGCGCAGCACCGCTGCGGCCAACCGCAGCCTGGACCGCGAGACCATCGTGAACGAGGCCCTGCGCGCGATCGACCGCGATGGTGCCCAGGGACTGTCGATGCGCTCCCTGGCCCAGCAGCTGGGGGTGGTGCCGATGGCGCTCTATCGCCACGTCAGCGGTCGCGAGGACCTGCTGGAGGCGGTGGTCGCGCTGCTGCTGGACGGCGTGCAGGAGGACCTCGACGCCGAGCTGGTGCGGACCTGGCAGGGTTACCTGCAGACGCTCGCGCACGCCGTACGCCGGATCGCCGTCGACCACGCCAACGCCTTCCCGCTGGTCGCCACCCGGCACCCCGCCGCCCCGTGGCTGCGGCCGCCGCTGCGCAGCCTGGACCTGGTCGAGGACTTCCTGCAGCGGCTCGCCGAGCACGGCTTCAACGACGACCAGATCGCGCACGCCTACCGCGGGTTCTCCAGCTTCCTGCTGGGCCAGCTGCTGCTGGAGTCGGCGATGCGGGGTGCGGAGACGTCCCCCGTCGAGGTCCCCCTCGACGAGGGGGACGCGCAGACCCCCAACGCCCCCGGCCAGCGCCATCTGGCCGGGCGG
>CAXTVE010000351.1:0-253 GCA_964247485.1 uncultured Propionibacteriaceae bacterium | reverse complement strand
GGTGTGGGGGGGGGGGGGGGGGGGGGGGCCCCGCCCGGCGGGGGGCGCCCGGGGGGGGGGGGGGCGGCCCCCCCCGGCCCGCCCCACGGCCAGCTCGATCTGGCCGGGCGGCCGGCGACGCAACGGCTGCGGCCCAAGCTGAGCGAGGACCACAGCGACGACGAGTTCGAGATCTCCCTGGAGACCCTGTTGGACCGGCTGGAGATGACGCTGACGCAGTGACCCCGATGCACCGGGCGGCCCCGGGGGCAGG
>CAXTVE010000350.1:0-3480 GCA_964247485.1 uncultured Propionibacteriaceae bacterium | reverse complement strand
GACCTCTGGGTTATGAGCCCAGCGAGCTACCGAGCTGCTCCACCCCGCGCCGCAGTGCCCAACCATAGGGTCTGCGTCGCCGGATCTCAAGTCGGCGCTCAGTCCATCTCCGGGATCAGCTCGCGGGCCTCGGCGTAGTCGATGCCGGTCAGCTCGAGCAGGTCCGCGGTGATCGACCGAACCTGGGCCAGGATGACCACCGCCGAGATCTCCTCGGTCAGCGACAGGTGCGAAGTCGCCTCGCCCACCGCCACCAGTCGGTCCCGGGCCCGGGTGGGCAACCGACGGTTGCGCAGCTCGATCGCCATGAAGCGCATCACCTCGGCCAGCTCGGACATCTGCGCCCGGTAGGGCGCCGGCACCTCCTCACCGCGCCACAGGGCCACGGCGCAGCGCCGGGCCAGCACCCGGAGGTTGCGGCTGGCGTGGCCCAACGGGTCGGAGAGCTGCGCGTACGCCTCGATCCCGGCGAGCTGACGCCGCCGGAACGGCGACTGGCGGACCACAGCCAGCCCCTCGGCGGTCGCGTCGTCCAGGTCGGCCAGCGCCTCCTCGGTCTGCCGGGCCTGGGTGAGCACCTGGTCGCCGGCCCGCTCGTCGGCCTCCTTCAGCTCGGCCGCCGCGGCCTCCATCGTCGCCGCCAGCTCGTCGAGCACCTGGGCGGCCAGCCGGGCCGGCTTCCGGAGCGGTGCACTCGGCGCAACGGTCGCCATCAGCAGGGCCAGCGCGCAGCCGACGAGGGCGTCCAGCCACCGGCCGAAGCCCTGGGCCGCGGTCGGGGCCAGCGCGACCACGATCACCGACTGCACGCATGCCTGGATGATCACCAGCTGCCGCTTGGAGAGCAGCGTGGCCGCCGACATCGCCAGCACCAGGGCGATCATGATCTGCCACACCCCGCTGCCGAAGACCACGGCGAACAGGTCACCAATCAACACCCCAACGGCGACGCCGATCGCGATCTCGATGCCGCGCCGCATCCGCTGCCCGTAGCTGACGCCGAGGGTGACGATCGCCGCGACCGGCGCGAAGAAGGGCTGGGCATGCCCCAGCACCGCGGTGGCCACCAGCCAGGCCAGGCCCGCGGTCAACGCGGTCTGGGCGATCAGGAACCAGTAGGACCGCCACCGGTCCAGCCGGTGCACGACCGAGTCCCGGCTGCGGCGCACCGTCCGGCTGCTCAGGTCGTAGGCGCGCAGCCTCATGGCCCGCAGAGTGTCCACCGCCCCATGATGGCCGTTCCTGAGCGGTGGCCGGCCTGCTGGGTAAGGATGGGGACGTGGCGAGGATCCGGGTGACGGTGTGGGGCGAGAACCACCACGAGCACGCCGAGCAGGACCGGGCCGGAATGGCCGAGCGCTATCCGGACGGCATGCACGGCGCCATCGCGGCCGGGCTGCGCGAACGGCTGGGCGACCGGGTGGAGGTGCGCACCGCCACCCGCGATCAGCCGGAGCATGGGCTGCCGGCCGACGTGCTGGACGCCACCGACGTGCTCACCTGGTGGGGCCACGCCCGGCATGCCGACGTCGACGACGCGGTGGTCGAACGGGTGCACCGGCGGGTGCTCGGCGGGATGGGGCTGCTGGTGCTGCACTCCGGCCACTTCAGCAAGATCTTCACCCGCCTGATGGGCACGACCTGCTCGCTCGCCTGGCGCAACTCGGCCGACACCGAGCTGGTCTGGACCGTCGCCCCCGCGCACCCCATCGCCCGCGGCGTCCCGCACCCGATCGTGATCGAGGAGCAGGAGATGTACGGGGAGTACTTCGACATCCCGACACCCGACGAGCTGGTCTTCCTGTCGACCTTCTCCGGCGGGGAGGTCTTCCGGTCCGGCTGCTGCTGGCGCCGGGGCCTCGGCCGGATCTTCTACTTCTCCCCGGGCGACCAGGACTACCCGGTCTACTCCCACCCCGACATCCGCCAGGTACTGGCCAACGCGGTCGAGGGGGCGCAGCCCGACCCGGCGGCGGACTTCGCGCCGCCCGCCGTGGTCGACCGACCGGCACCCCACCTGGACCGGAGGGGCGCGTGAGCATCCCCCGACCGCCTGAGGGAGACGACCCCGTTGCACCCCCGGCGAGCGCGGGTCCGCTGCGCGCCGGTGTGGTCGGTCTGGGCTGGGCCGGGCAGCAGCACATGGCCGCGTACGCCGACCGTCCCGATGTCGAGCTGGTCGCCCTCGCCGGGCGCGAGGTCGACCGGCTCGACGAGCTGGGCAGCGAGTTTGCGGTGCCGCCCGAGCGGCGCTTCGCGGACTGGGCCGACCTGCTGGCCGCCGGTGACCTCGACGTGCTCAGCGTCGCCGCCCCGACGACGCTGCACGCCCCCATCGCGATCGCCGCCCTGGACGCCGGGCTGCATGTGCTGAGCGAGAAGCCGCTCGCGGAGAGTGCGGCGGCGGGGGAGCGGATGGTCGAGGCCGCCGAGCGGAACGGCCGGGTCCTCGACGTCTCGTTCAACCACCGGCGCCGAGGCGTGGTCAAAGCGCTCAAGCAGGTCATCGACCGCGGCGACCTGGGCCCGATCTACTACGCCAAGGCCGGCTGGGTGCGCCGCTCGGGCATCCCGAGCCTCGGCAGCTGGTTCACCCGCCGGGCCACGGCGGGCGGCGGGCCGATGATGGACCTCGGCGTCCACATGCTCGACATCGTGCTGCACTTGCTGGGTCAACCGGAGGTGCGCACCGCCACCGCGGCGACCTACGCCGAGTTCGGGCCGCGGGGCCGGGGCGGGGCGCCGTCGGCCGTGACGGCCAAGACGGGCATGACCTCGGGCGCGTTCGACGTCGAGGACCTGTCGACCGCCTTCCTGCGCCTCGCCGGGGGTGAGACGCTGCTGCTGGAGTGCAGCTGGGCGCAGTGGGTGCCCGCGGAGCAGTGCTACGTCACCCTCTACGGGGCCGACGGGGGCGCGGGGATCACCTGGGTCCCGCCCCGAGGGCCGGACACCCTGCAGGTCTGGACCGAGTCGACCAGCGGCCCGGCCCCGTCCGAGCCTGAGCTGCCGCCGGATGGTGGACATGCCGAGTGCGTCGCCGACTTCCTCGACCTCGTGCGTACGGGCGCATCGAGCTCCGGGCGAGAGGTGCTGACCCGGTCGGTCGTCGTCGATGCCTGCTACGCCTCGGCCGGGTCCGGGCGTGAAATCGTCCTGTCGACTAAATAACAATCGTCACTGGCTTTTCTTCCGTAACTCTGGCGCGTCTGCTTGACATGCTGCACGCTTAGTCCGTCTCCCCCTCATGAACGGACGGACATGTCTCCTCAGACACGCCCCTCCGCCACTGTTCGGGGCCGATCGGGGCGGTTGCTGGCGTTGGCGTTGGTTCTCGTTGTTGTGACCGCTTCCGGGCTCGGCGCGGCATCGGCTCAGGCCGACCGGGTCGTCCGGCCGCTGTCCGGCAGCTTCACGATCCGCGGATCCGGCTGGGGCCACGGCTGGGGCATGTCCCAGTACGGCGCCTACGGAGCGGCC
>CAXTVE010000349.1:0-3480 GCA_964247485.1 uncultured Propionibacteriaceae bacterium | reverse complement strand
GTTCTGGTCCGCGTCGGCCCGGACGAGCTCGCCGTCGGCGGTGACCACGTCGACCGCCTCGACGTACTCCGCCGCCCAGCCCCAGCCGCGGGCGTTCCAGCCCTGCCCGCCCTGCAGCAGGAAGCCGCCGACGCCGACGGTGGGGCAGTGGCCCCCGGCGAAGAACCGGCCCCGCTCGGCCAGGTAGGGCGCCAGCACCGCCCCGCCCTGCACGGCCGGGCCCACCGAGACGATGCCGGTGCCCTCGTCGTACGCGAGGTCGGTCAGGGCGGCCAGGTCGAGGACCAGGGCACCGTCGCGGACCGACCACTGCGCCCAGCTGTGCCCGCCGGAGCGGACGGCCACCGGCCAGCCGCGCTCCCGCGCCAGCCGTACGCCGTCCACCACGTCCTGCTCCGAGCCCACCTTGAGCACGGCCGCCGGCTGGCGCGACGTCAGCCGGCGGTTGAAGATCCGGTCGACCCGCGCCGGCTCGAAGTCCGGGTCGTCCGGTCGCAGCAGCATCAGGCCGGCGCGACCAGCGCGTGCAGGGTCTGGCCCATGATCCGGCCGGGGTCGGCACCCGGGGTGTCCGGGTTGATCTCCCACTCCGCCAGGGTCAGGCTGTTGTCCAGCACCATCTTGACCCGCGGCCAGCGGCGCGCCATGAACTTCGGCAGCGCCTCGTCGACCCCGTCGCCGTTGGTCAGCTGCTCGCCGAGGACGACGGCGTCCTCGGCGCACATGGCTGCACCCTGGGCGATCAGCGGCGGGCAGGCGTGGGCGGCGTCGCCGATGACGATCGAGCGCCCGCGGTACCACGGGTCGTCGACCAGGATCGCCTCGATCCACTGGTAGTTGACCAGGTCGTCGTCGGCCAGGCTGTCCCGCACCTCGCCCCAGATCCCGCCGTAGCCCTGGCCGCGCTCCTTGAGCACGGCGCCGTTCGGGTGCTCGCCGACGAAGGACCGGTCGAGGTTGCCCTCGAGCAGGAAGGCGTAGCACAGGTCGTCCGAGATCGGGGTGTAGCCGGCTTTGAACTTGGGGCCGCCGTAGTAGACCCCGGAGGCGTCCATGGCCGGCGGCCGCTTGGCGACGACTCGCCAGATGCCCATGCCCACCTGCGTGGGCCGGGCGTCGATCCCGATCATGGCCCGGGTCTTCGAGCGGATCCCGTCGGCGGCGACGAGCAGGTCGAAGGTCTCGGTCGTCCCGTCGGACAGCCCGGCCGTGACCGAGTCCCCGTTGTCGCTGATCTCCCGAACGGTGGTGCCCAGGCGTACGTCGACCCCCGCGGCCGCGACGTGCCGGGCCAGTACGTCCCCGACGTGGGAGCGCAGGGCGCCCATGGTCGGCGGTACCGCGTCGCCGCCCATCGGCGGGGTCGGGATCTCCATGATCTGGTGACCGTCGGCGGCGAACATCCGCAGCGTGTTGAACGGGAACCCCTGTTCCGCGACCTCCTCGAACACGCCCACCTGATGGAACGCCTTGAGGGCATTGCCCTGCAGGGTGATCCCGTGGCCGACGCCGCTCCACTCGGGGCGGAGCTCGAGGAGCGTCACCGCCACCCCGCGCTGGGCCAGGGCGAGGGCCAGCACGCTGCCGGTGACGCCTCCCCCGACGATGACGACGCGTTCGGCCTGCGATGACGGCATGAGCTCTCCTGTGTCTAGGCGGCGAACTGGGACGGCCGGGCGCCGGTGATCCAGCCCACGATGTGCTCGGGCTCGGTCTCCCCGATGGCGATGTCGGCCACCTTGCTGCCCCGGTTCAGGATGACGACCCGGTGCGCCACCTCGTAGCACAGGGGCAGGTTGTGGGTGACCAGCACGATGGCGATGCCCTGGTCGGCCATCCGGCGGATCAGCGCCTCCACCTGCTTGGTCTGCTCGTAACCGAGGGCGGCCGTCGGCTCATCCAGCAGCAGCACGCCGTTGGACTCGCCGGACACCCGGATCGCGCTCCGGGCCAGGGCCACCACCTGGCGCTGGCCGCCGGACAGCATCTCCACGGGCCGGGTCATCGGCGCGGTCCGGACGCCGAGCCGGTCGAGCTCGGTCTCCGAGCGCTTGCGCATCGCCTTGCGGTCGACGAAGCCGAGCCAGCCGAGCGGGCCGCGACGCAGGATCTCGCGGCCGATGTTGAGGTTGATCGAGATGTCCTGCGGGTCCACCAGGGCGAGGTCCTGGTAGACCATCTGGATGCCGGCGGCGGCCGCGTCGCTCGGGGCGGAGAAGTCCACCGTCTCGCCCCGGACCCGGATGGTGCCCTCGCTGGGCCGGTGCGCGCCGGACATCACCTTGAGCAGGGTGGACTTGCCGGCACCGTTGTCGCCGAGCAGCCCGACGACCTCGCCGGGGCCGACGGTGACGTCGATGCTGGAGAGGGCCCGGACATAGCCGTAGTGCATCTCGATGCCGCTCAGCTCGAGAGCGGGGACCTGCGTCTGATCGGTCATCTCAGCCCTGCTTCTTGTGCACGGAAAGGTTGCTGGCCATCAGCCGGTTGGAGACGCTCGACTGGATGATCCGCTCGAGCACCAGCGAGGCCAGCAGCAGGGCGCCGGTGGCGACCAGTCCCCAGTAGGGCTGGACGCCGCGGATGGTCAGGCCGTTGGCGATGGTGGCCAGGATCAGCGCGCCGACCAGCACCCGGGGCAGGCTGCCGCGCCCGCCGGTCAGGGCAACCCCGGCCAGCGCGACCGCGGTCAGGGCGCTGAAGATGATGCTCGGACTGGCGCTCGGGGTGGCCTCGGTGGTGATCGCGGTGGTCACCAGGCCACCGAGGGCGGCGCAGATCCCCGAGATCACGAAGCCGAGCACCCGGTAGCGGTCGCTGTGGATGCCCGAGCGGCGCACCGCCTCGGCGTTGCCGCCGACGGACATCAGCCGGATGCCGTCCCGCGTACGGGTCAGGAAGACCGTCCCGATGAGGAACAACAGCGCCACGATGTAGACCGGAGCGGGTACGCCGAGGTAGCGCCGCGTACCCATGAACTCCAGGTCGGTGAGCCCCGGGAAGGTGTAGCCGCCGGCGACCACCGCGGCCAGGCCGGACAGCACCGACAGCGTGCCGATGGTGACGATGATCGGGTTAAAGCCGCGCAGCGTGATCAGCCCGTTGACCAGGCCGACCAGGGCGCCGGAGGCGAAACCGACCAGCAGGGCCAGCCAGGTGGGCTGGCCGTTGGTCATCAGCCAGCCGGTGAGGCAGGAGGCGAAAGCGGCGGTGCCCGGGAGTGACAGGTCGAGGACCCCGGTCATCACGCCGAACCCGACCCCGGCCGCGAAGATCGCGGTCAGGGCGGCCGCGTTGGCGACCAGCAGGGCGTTGTCCAGGGTGGCGAAGTAGGGCGCGCACCAGAAGGCGAACGCCACGATGATGATGCCCCAGAGCACGAAGATGCCCTGGTCGCGCAGGAAGACCAGCGCCGAGACCGTACGCGGCATCTCGCTGACGGTCGGGTCGTCGTGGTTGTTGCTCGGCAGGTACGGCCGC
>CAXTVE010000348.1:0-3481 GCA_964247485.1 uncultured Propionibacteriaceae bacterium | reverse complement strand
GCCCCGACCCCCGCACCGAGGTCGCCGGCTACCCGCAGCAGCCGCCGTACGCGCAGCCCGGCTACACCCAGTATCCGGCTCACCCCGGCTCGCCGGACTCCCCCGACGACTACCGGGGCGGCTACGACCAGCGCTATGGCCAGCGGCGCCGCAAGAAGTCGATGCTCGGCGAGCTCTTCGACTTCTAGGGTCGGCCGGCTCACCGCAAGCCAGCGAGCAGCTAGCGACCCAGGGCGGCTGCGGCCCGCTTGATCGCGGCCTCGGCCTTCTTGGTCTCGGCCTGGTAGGTGGCGAGGTTGCCCGCCCGGAGCGCCCGGTCGGCCGCGGTGAACGCGGCCTGCGCCTCGGCGATCGCGCGGGACGCGGCCGGGTTGTCCGGGTTGGTCCCGCTCGGCGGGGGCTCGTTACTGCCCTCCTCCGGCGGCGTGCCCACCCCGGCGTCGCCCTCGAACACCTGATTGAGAGCCTGCTGGAGGTTGTCGCCGATGCCCACCGACTGGCCGAACCGGACGATCACGAACCGCAGGGCCGGGTACGAGCCGGTGCTGCCGGGGCGCTGGGTGTAGACCGGCGTCACGTAGAGCAGCCCGTCGCCGAGCGGCAGCGTCAGCAGGTTGCCGAAGGTGGCCGCCGCCGCGCCCTGGTTCAGGAATGGCCGTAACCGGTCGGCCACCGTCTCGTTGGTGGTCATCGCGTTGAAGCTCTGCCCCGGGCCGTCGATCTGGGTCGTGTCCGACATCTGGAGGATGCGCATCCGTCCGTACTCCGGGCTGCTCGCGTCGGCGTTGACCGCCATGTACGCCGCCAGGTTCTGCCGGCCGAAGGGCACGAAGGACGTGGTCAGCGAGAAGAGCGGACCCGGGTCCTTCGGCCACTTCACCGACAGGTAGAACGGCTGCTCCTTGACCTGGGACGAGGCTTGCACCGGGTCGTTCGGCACCTCCCACAGGTTGGACCGGGAGTACCAGGTGCCGGGGTCGGTGACGTGGTAGTTGGTCAGGATCTGCCGTTGCACCTTGAACAGGTCCTGCGGGTAGCGCAGGTGCTCCAACAGGTCCTGCGGGATGGCGTTCTTGTCCTCGACGATCTCGGGGAACGCCTTTCGCCAGGTCTGCAGCAGCGGGTCCGTCTCGTCCCAGGCGAACAGCCGCACCGAACCGTCGTAGGCGTCGACCACAGCCTTAACCGAGTTGCGGATGTAGTTGATGTCGTCCTGCGGCTGGGCCACCACCGTCCCACCGACGCTGGTCTGCGCGTCCGCGGTGACCGTGCCCAGGTTCACCCGCTCGCTGTTGGGATAGGAGTTCGCGGTGGTGTAACCGTCGACGACCCAGACGATCCGCCCCTCGACCACCGCCGGGTAGGCGTCGCCGTCGACCTTCAACCACGGCGCCGCGGCCTGCACCCGCTGCCGCGGGGTCCGGTCGTAGATGATCTTCGACTCGGGATTCACCCGATCGGACAGCAGGATGTTGACATCGGCGAACTTCGCCGCGTACAGGATCCGGTTCCACAGGTTGCCCATGGGCACCCCGCCCTTGCCCGTGTAGGTGGTGGTCTTGGGGTTGCCGTTCTCACCGCCGCCCGGGGTGTCGAGCTCGATGGGCGGGCTGCCGGCCGGGGCGCCGACAATGGAGAACTCGTCGGCCCGCGCGCCCTGCAGCTCACCGAAGTAGATGCGCGGCTCGGCCTCGGCGAGCGGCCCGGTGGGCGGGATGTCCTTGACGATCCACTGCGGCTCACCACTGTTGGGGGCGGCCCGGTTGCCATAGGCCGCGACCAGCCCGTAGCCGTGGGTGTAGACGGTCTTCAGGTTGTTCCAGTTGGCGCCCTCGAGGCCGCGCAGGTCCATCTCGCGGACCCCGACCACGGCGTCGGTCTCCTGGTTCTCGATCGTGTAGCGGTCGACGTCCAGCGTGCGCGGGAACGAGTAGAAGCCGCGTACCTGCTGCAGCTGCTCATAGGCCGGCCCGACCACGTTCGGGTCGATCAGCCGGATGCCGGGCAGCGCGTTGGCCTCTCCCTCCAGCTGACGTGCGGCCGGGTCGATCTCGGCCGAGTAGTTGGTGATCTCGACGTTCTCGACCCCGTACGCGGCCCGGGTTGCGGTGATGTTGCGGCCGATGTACTCCCGCTCCCGATCCGGCTCGTTGGGCCGGACCTGGAAGTACTGCACCGCGCCGGGATAGACCAGGCCGAGCACGATGGCCGACAGCAGCAGCAGCACCACGCCGATCACCGGGACCGCCCAGCGCTGCAGCACCGCGTTGGCGAAGAACAGCAGGCCGCAGATGCCCGCGATGATGGCCAGGACCAGCTTCGCCGTGACGGTGGCGTTGTCGGCGGTGTAGGAGATGCCGGTGAACAGTCGGTTGCTGCGGGTGATCTCCAGCCCGTAGCGGTCGAACCAGTAGCCGATGCCCCGCACGATGACGGCCAGCCCGATCAGGACCGACAGGTGGCCGGCGGCCGCCCGGCTGGCCCCGCGGCGTACGCCACTCAGCCGTAGGCCGCCCATGGTGTAGTGCACGATGGCCGCCGCGATGATGCTCATCACCAGCGTCGCGAAGACGAAGGAGAGCACGAAGCGCCACCACGGGTAGCCGAAGACGAAGAACGAGACGTCCAGGTTGAACTGCGGGTCCGTGACGCCGAACGGGGTCGCGTTGCGCCAGCCCAGGTAGTCGAACACCCGGCCGCTGGCCGTGCCGCCCGCGAACAGCCCGACCAGCACGGCGGCGCCGACCACGAGCCAGCCGAAGCGCGACTCGAGCAGCTCGCGGTAGCGCTCCAGGACAGGACTGGACGGCGAGGCGCCGCCGAGTCGGGGACGGGTCCGGTAGGCGAGGGCGGCGTTGCCGGCCACGGCGGCGGCGATGAGCAGGCCGAAGACCAGGAACAGGATCACCCGGGTGGCCAGCATCGTGGTGAACACCGAGCCGTAGTTGAACGACTCGTACCACAGCCGGTCGGTCCAGACGCTGGTGAACACGGCGAACAACACGACCAGAACGGCGACGATCACCAAAGTCGGCAGGATCGCGCTGCGTCGACGGCCGACGCGCAGGGTGGTACTACTCAACCCACTTACTCCTCAGGAATCGATCACGGTCTCGCACTGACCCAACGAGCAGGAGGGTCCGGGCGTTTCCGGCGGTGCGGGATCGCCCGAACGAGATTTCTCCGGGCGCGAGACGCTCAGCACAGCGTATGCGCCAGGGCTGACAGCAGCCCGGGAACCAGGTCCGGCGCCCCGAGCAGCTCCTCGGGCGCGCTGGCCAGTCGGCCCACCCCGTGCCGGTTCCCGGCCCGGTCGACCCCGACCACCACCCGGATCTCCTGACGTTGCGGGTGGTCCGCCACCACGGCGGCGGCCGCAGCGGCATCCAGCGGCAGATCGGTCTCGTACGCCGCGGGCAGGAAGGTCCGGACCGTCGCCAGAGCACAGCCGAAGACGGTCTCCGGCCACTCGAGCCCGGCC
>CAXTVE010000347.1:1073-3501 GCA_964247485.1 uncultured Propionibacteriaceae bacterium | reverse complement strand
GTGGGACGGCTTCCGCTCGATCATCTTCCGCGACGGCGACGAGGTCGAGATCGGCTCCCGCAACGAGCGGCCGATGACCCGGTACTTCCCGGAGGTGGTGGCGGCGGTCAAGGCCAGCCTGCCGGAGCGGTGCGTGGTCGACGGCGAGATCGTGGTGGTGGTCGGGGACCGGCTCGAGTTCGAGGTGCTGCAGCAGCGGATCCACCCGGCGGCCAGCCGGGTCACGATGCTGTCCCGGGAGACGCCGGCCAGCTTCATCGCCTTCGACCTGCTGGCCGAGGGCGACACCGACTGGACCAAGCGGCCCTTCGCCGAGCGCCGGGCCGCCCTGGAGCGGGCCCTGTCCGGCGCCCGGCCGCCGGTCCACCTGACCCCGGTGACCCGGGACCACGCGCTGGCGACCGAGTGGTTCTCCCAGTTCGAGGGCGCCGGGTTGGACGGGGTGGTGGCCAAGCCCGTGGCCGGCGCCTACCAGCCGGACAAGCGGGTGATGTTCAAGATCAAGCACCAGCGGACCGCGGACTGCGTGGTCGCCGGCTACCGGGTGCACAAGAGCGGGCCGGACGCCATCGGGTCACTGCTGCTCGGGCTCTACACCGACGAGGGGGAGCTGGCCTCGGTCGGGGTGATCGGCGCGTTCCCGGCCGCCCGGCGCAAGGAGCTGTTCACCGAGCTGCAGCCGCTGGTGACCACCTTCGACGACCACCCCTGGGCCTGGGCGAAGCAAGAGGAGGGGGCGCGGACGCCCCGCAACTCCGAGTACAGCCGCTGGAACAACGGCAAGGACCTGTCCTTCGTCCCGTTACGGCCCGACCTGGTGGTCGAGGTCCGCTACGAGCACATGGAGGGGGTCCGGTTCCGGCACACGGCGCAGTTCAACCGCTGGCGGCCGGACCGTGAGCCCCGCTCCTGCACCTACGCGCAGCTCGAGGAGCCGGTCCGCTTCGACCTGGCCGACATCCTGCGGGTGCCGGCGCTCGACTCCTGACCCGCGCCGCCGAGGTCCCCTCCGCTGGCGCGCTCCGGGGCGGTTGGGGCGACGAGGTGCCCCGATTCGCGCCAGCCGCGAGCACCGGCTGGGTCGGCACCGAACCCGGCACCCCGTCCAGCACCGGCCTCAGCCCGAAGCCGCGCCGGCCCGCACCCGATCGAGGGCGGTGCGGACCGCAGCGGCGACGGCGTCCGGTTGGTCCAGCATGCTGAAGGTCAGGGCGTCCTCGATCCAGACCAGCTCCGCGTCGGGCAGGGTGGCCGCGAGCCGCTCGCCGTCGCGCGGCGGGAAGATCCGGGCCCGCCGCGACCAGGCGATCACCGCCGGCTTGGCCCAGCCCGCCAGCCGCTTGGCCGCCCCGAGGGTGTGGGCAGCATCCATGCTGCGCACGAAGGCGGTGAAGTCGTCGCGTACCCCGTCATCGCCGAGCACCGGCGCCAGGCAGGCCTCCACCAGGGCACGATCGACCGGCTGAGCGACCAGCAGGTTGAGTCGGCCCGGCCGGCTGAGCAGAGCCGGGATGCTGAACAGCCGGGCGATCGCGCGGGTCCCGCCGGGAATCCGCACCAGCCACGGGAGCGGTCGCAGCAGCGGCGGCGGGAAGTGCGCGAACGCGTCGCAGGAGGTGAGCACCAGTGCGTCGAAGCGCTCCGGGAAGGCGGCGACCGCCACCTGGGACAGGGCACCACCGGAGTCGTTGCCGACCAGGGTGGCCCTCGCCAGACCGAGCCCGTCCAGCAGGTCCACGATCGCGCCGGCCAGATCCGGCGGGTTCAGTCGGCTGCGGTCGGGCACGGCGAGCCGGTGGGCACCGAGCGGCAGGTCGGGCAGCAGCACGGTCACCTCCCCGGCCAGGCGGGCGGCCACGCCGTCCCAGACCCGGCCGTCGACCAGCGCCCCGTGCACGCACAGCACCACGGGAGCGTCGGCGGCCGGACCGAAGGCGCGGACCGGAACCGGTCCCACCCGCGTCGAGACGGTGGAGCGACGAGCAACGGTCATGATCACGACCCCGATTCCGAGCGGCGGAGCGCTCTGTAGCAGTTGCTACACTGTAGCGTCTGCTACATGACGCCGCAAGAGGATCAGCCGGGTCGTCGGGACGAGCTGTTGGCCGGCGCTGTGGACTACGTCCTCGCGCACGGGATGGCTGGTCTCTCGCTCCGCCCGATGGCGGCGGCGCTGGGCACCAGCGACCGGATGGTCCTGTACTACTTCGGTACGCGTGAGGCACTGATCGCTGCGGTGCTGCGGGCCGTGGCCGACCGCCTGCGGGCGGTGTTCGCGGCCCTCCTCCCGCCCGAGCCGCAGCCACCGGCGGCCATCTTGGGCAGCGCGCTCCGGGTGTCCGACCAGCCTGGCTCCGACCGGCTGCTCGGCGTGTGGCTCGAGGTCGTCGCCCTGGCCGGATCGGGCGAGGCGGTGTTCGCCGAGACC
>CAXTVE010000347.1:0-1063 GCA_964247485.1 uncultured Propionibacteriaceae bacterium | reverse complement strand
GGTGGCGGACTGGGGGGTGGGGGGCGCGGGGCGGGTCGCCGCACGGGCCGATCTGGGTCGGGCCGGGGCCGCCGCCCTCCTGGTGATCATCGACGGGATGATCCTGTTCGAGGCGGCCGGGGCCCGGGACGACGCGCAGGCCGCCGCCGGCTGGCTGATGGGCGCGCTGGCGTGACCATCGACACCCCGCCCGTCAGCCCCGCGCCACTAAACTTCCTGCGTGCCCGACTCCGCGTCCGCCGCGCTGCTGGTCGAACAGCTGGGGGTGTCGTTCGGGTCGCTCCGGGCATTGGACGGCCTGACGCTGTGCGCCCGGGTCGGCGCTCTGACTGCCGTGCTCGGCCCCAACGGTGCCGGCAAGACAACCCTGCTGCGGTGCTGCACCGGGCTCCTCGCCCCGGCGTCGGGGCACCTCGAGGTGCTGGGCCGGCCACCGGGACACCCGGAGGTGGCCGCCCGGGTCGGGCTGATGCCGCAGCGCACCGGGGCCTGGTCCGGGATCCGGGCCGGTGAGCTGCTGCGCTACCTGGCCGGCCTCTATGCGACACCGCACGACGTCGACGCGCTGGTCGACCGGCTCGACCTCCGCGACGTGCTGCGGACGCCGTACCGCCGGCTCTCCGGGGGTCAGCAGCAGGCCGTGAACCTCGCCGCGGCGCTGGTCGGCCGGCCGGAGCTGGTGTTCCTCGACGAGCCCACGGCCGGGATGGACCCGCACGCCCGGCGGGCCACCTGGCAGCTGCTGCGGGACCTGCGCGACGCCGGGGTGAGCGTCGTGCTGACCACCCACGCCATGGACGAGGCGGAGGCGCTGGCTGACGCGGTCTACATTCTCGACGCCGGCCGGGTGGCCGTGGCGGGCACCGTCGCCGAGCTCCCCCTGGCCGGCGAGTCCCTCGAGACGGTCTTCCTGACCCACACCCGCGTACCGGAGCGTCGTTCCCACGGCGAGGCGGGCGGCCCCCTCGGACCCCCGCGGCGCGCCGACGACACACGGGCGCGCGCCTGATGAGCGCCGGGCTGGACCTCTCCCCCGCGGTCAGCGCGTGCCGCACGACGCGGC
>CAXTVE010000346.1:0-3552 GCA_964247485.1 uncultured Propionibacteriaceae bacterium | reverse complement strand
GCCCAGCATCCCCACCCGGACGCGGGTGGCCTACCGGCCGGCGGCGCGGGAGCTGGTCGTCGAGCGCGAGCTGCCGGGCCACGCGGTGGTGCCCGCCGAACGGGAGTACCGCGTGGTGCGGGACGAGGTCCGGGCCGTGCCGCGTACGCCGGAGGAGGTGCGCCGGCTCTACGGTCAGCTGCTCGCCCGGGTCGCGCTGCGGACGGTCGCCGAGACCTTCGCCCTGACCGTGCCGGAGGTGGTCGACCGGGTCGTGCTGGACGGCCGGCTGTCGGCGGTGGACTCGGTCACCGGACGGCCGGGCGGGGCCCACGTGCTGCACGCGGTGTTCGCCCGGGATGCCTTCGCGGGGCTGGAGCTGGACGCCCCCGGGCTCGACCCCGAGCTGTGCCTGCGGGCGCACCGCGCGGTGGTCACGCCCAACCCGGCCGACCCGCGTCGGCTCGACCTGCTCACGGTCGCACCGACCGAGTTCGAGACGCTGGTGCGGCAGCTGTTCCAGGCCCGGGGGCTGCAGTCCTGGCAGACCCACGAGGCGACCGATGGCGGGGTCGATGCCGTGGCCGTGCACGAGCACCCGCTGCTCGGCGGGCTCGCGGTGATCTCGGCCCGGCGCTCGCCCCGGGTGGTGCCCGCCGATGCCATCCGCGCGCTGGCCGCCGCCATGCACGACCGGGCGGCCGCGACCGGCATCCTGGTGACGACCTCGTGGGTCGGGCGGGAGAGCCGCGACCTGGCCCGGCGGCTCGGCCGGATCCACATCATCGAGGGCCGGGAGCTGAAGCAGATGCTGGCCGAGTCGCTGAACCTGGATGTGCTGATCAGCCTGCCGGTGCTGCCGCCGGGGTGGGAGCGGGCGCACGTCGCCTGACGCCGCTTCGTGTGCTAGAACCGTCGCCGTGGAACTGGTGTACCGCGGCAAGGTCCGAGAGGTGTACGCCGACGGCGCCGACCTGATCCTCGTCGCGTCCGACCGGGTCTCGGTCTTCGACGTGGTGCTGCCCACGCCGATCCCCGACAAGGGCGCCGTCTTGACCCAGCTGTCGCTGTGGTGGTTCCGCCAGCTCGGCGACCTGGTGCCCAACCACGTGATCAGCACCGACGTGCCGACACAGTGGCAGGGCCGGGCGATCCGCTGCCGCCGGCTCGACATGCTGCCGGTGGAGTGCATCGCCCGCGGCTACCTGACCGGGCACGGGCTGGAGAGCTACCGGGCGACCGGCTCGGTGGCCGGGGTCGCGCTGCCCGCCGGGCTCGTGGAGGCCGACCGGCTGCCGGCACCGGTGTTCACGCCGACGACCAAGGCGCCACTCGGCGAGCACGACGAGTTCATCACGATGACCGAGGTGGGCGCTGCCGTGGGGCCGGAGACGGCCGCCGAGCTGGAGCGGCTGACCCTGGCCGTCTACGCCCGGGGGGCCGAGATCGCCCGGGAGCGCGGCGTGATCATCGCGGACACGAAGCTGGAGTTCGGGCGCGACGCCACCGGGACCGTGCTCCTCGCCGACGAGGTGCTGACCCCGGACTCGTCCCGCTTCTGGGCGGCCGACGAGTGGTCGCCCGGCCGGCCGCCCACGTCGTACGACAAGCAGGTCGTCCGCGACTGGTCGGCCACGCTGACCGGCTGGGACCGCACCGCCCCCGGTCCGGAAGTGCCGCCGGAGGTCGTGGCCGAAACCCGGGCCCGCTATCTCGAGATCTACCGGCGGCTGACGGGCGAGCGCTGGTCAGCGTGACGGGCGCCCCGGCGCCGACGGAGCACCGCACTTCTTACGGGCTACATCCTTGTGCCAGCAGCAATCCGGGCCCGGGTCGGTGTCGAACGCCTGCCAGGTGACCGCCCTCGGCCCGAGCTGCCTAGGAGCCCTTCGACCCCGGACCGTCGCCCAGCGTTGGTGGTGTGTGCGGTTGTCGGCGGTCTGCTGACGGGGGCACCCACCGGGTCTGCGTCGAACCTGCTCCGGGGACATCGGCTTCTGCCTGCGCGCCTTCCTCCGGAGCTGACCCACGAGCGCAGGAGCAGCATGTTCGGTAAGAGAACCGTGGCTGACATGATCAGTCGCAGCGCAGAGAACGATCACGACCGGCGGAACTTCCTCAAGATGGCCGGGCTGAGCGGCCTGGGCGTGGTCGGGGCGGGTGCGCTCGGTACGGCCGGCGCGACCGAGGCCCACGCGGCCGCGCCCAGCGATGGTGCGGTGCTCAACTTCGCCCTCAACCTCGAGTACCTCGAGGCCGAGTTCTACCTGCACGCCTTCTACGGCTGGGGCGTGCCCTCCAGCGCGACCGACGGCAAGGGCAAGCGCGGCGGCGTCACCGGTGGCCGCAAGGTAAAGTTCGCGACCCCGGCGGTTCGGCAGTACGCCCGCGAGATCGCCGAGGACGAGCTCAACCACGTACTGTTCCTGCGCAAGGCGCTCGGCTCGGCGGCGGTCGCCCGACCGGCGATCAACCTCCGGGAGAGCTTCACCGCGGCCGCCCGGGCGGCGGGTCTGATCAGCGCGACCCAGACCTTCGACCCGTTCGCCAACGAGAACAACTTCCTGCTCGCCGCGTTCATCTTCGAAGACGTCGGCGTCACGGCGTACAAGGGTGCGGCTCCGCTGATCCACAACAAGACCTACCTCGAGGCGGCCGCCGGCATCCTCGCGGTGGAGGCGTACCACGCCGCCATCGTCCGGACCACCCTCTACACGAAGGGTCTGTACGAGGCGGCCGAGAAGATCTCGAACGCGCGGGACAGCCTGGACAACGTCAAGGACGTGGACCGGGGCATCGGGACCGCGAAGAAGGCCAACCTGGTCCCGGCGAACGGCGACTCGATCGTCTACAGCCGGTCGGCGGCGGACGTGCTGAACATCGTCTACCTCAACCCGGGCAAGGTGAGCAAGGGCGGCTTCTACCCCGCCGGGCTGAACGGCTCCATCCGGACCAGCAGCGCCAAGTAACGCTGTGATCTGACGACCGGCTCACGGGTTCTCGAGGCGGCCGTACGCCCGGAGCGTCCTGAGGGCGCTGACCGTCACCGCGCCGCGCCACTCCCAGGCCGCCGCCGGGTTCCACTTCGGCCAGTCGAAGTCCCAGCCGCCGTCGTCGCCCTGGCCCGCGTCGAGCCCGTCGAGGGCCCCGGCCAGCACGTCGGGAGTGAAGAGCCGCGTACCGGCATGGTCCGGCCGGGAGGCGAGGACGAGCGGCTCCAGCGCCTCGCCCTCGGCGCTGTCGCCGACGGTGATCCGGCCGTCCTCGGGCATCCGGGCCGCCAGGGCGTCCAGCGCCCGGTCGGCGCGTTCGCGCTCCGGCGTGGCGTCGAGGAAGTCGACGACGAACAGGAACGCGTACGCGTCACTCGGGCTGACCTGCCCGAGCCGCTCCCAGCAGTAGCCGGAGGCCCCGGCCAGCCACGGGTGGTCCAGCCCGAGCCGGAGGGCGGCTGCGGCCAGCTGTGCGGTCGCGGTGAGCGACGACTCCGGCGCGGGCGGCAGCCAGGGGGCGGCCGCCTGCTCCGCACCCGACGGCAGGACGAACGGGACGCCGCCGTCGAAGGCGTACTGC
>CAXTVE010000345.1:0-3595 GCA_964247485.1 uncultured Propionibacteriaceae bacterium | reverse complement strand
GCGGGCCGGCCCGGGCCACGGGCAGGGGCGCGCCGCGGGGGATCGCCCGGGCGAGCCGCGCGGGCGCGGCGTCGCGGGCGGTCAGCACCTCACCGCAGATCAGCACGGCGTCCCCGGAGCGCAGCTCCGCGAGCTCGTCCGGCGCGAACGGGGTCCGCAGCCGTCGCGGCACCCCAGGGCCCAGTGCGGTGGCGCCCGGATCACCGGGGCTCACAGCACCGCCTCCTGGACCCGGTGGGAGTGGCAGTCGAGGTTCACCGCGACGGGGTAGGCCGCGATGTGGGTCGCCGTCGCCTCGATGTGCACAGCCAGGGCGGTGACGGTACCGCCGAAGCCGGCTGGGCCGATGCCGGTCGCGTTGATCGCCCGCCGCACGGTCTGCTCCAGCCCCGCCAGCTTCGGGTCGGGGTTGGGGGCTCCAGAGGTCCGGGTCAGTGCCCACTTCGCCAGGGCGGCGGCGCGGTCGAAAGTGCCGCCGAGACCGATGCCGACCGTGACCGGTGGGCTGGCGCTGGGCCCGGCCCGCTCGATGATCTCGACCACGAAGTCGACCATGGCGGCGGTGCCCTGAGCCGGGGTGAGCATCCGGATCGCGCTCATGTTGTCGCAGCCGGCGCCCTTGACCAGCAGCGTGATCCGGACGTCGGATCCCGGCACCAGCTCGACGCTGACCATGGCCGGGGTGTTGTCACCTGTATTCACCCGGTCGACCGGGCTGCGCACCAGCGACGCCCGCAGGTAGCCCTCGCGGTAGCCCGCCGCCACCCCGGCGTCGATAGCCGCGGTCAGCGCCCCGCCGGTGAAGTGCACGTCCTGGCCGACGGTCAGGTAGACCACGGCGTAGCCGGTGTCCTGGCAGAACGCGATCCGGTCGCGGGCGGCAACCTCCGCGTTCTCCAGCAGTGCGGTCAACACCGCGCAACCGATGGGTGACTCCTCCTCGGCCAGCGCCTGCCGCAGCGCAGCGACGTGGTCCTCCCGTAACTCGTGGTTGGCTTCGACACAAGCCAGCCGCACCGCCTCGTAGACGTCGGCCACCGCAACCTCACGCACCCTGCCTCCAATTATGTATGATCTGTCGAATCATGCATGAAATTGCCTCCCGGCCGCTGGACGGCATCCTCGTCGTCTCCTGCGAGCAGGCGGTGGCCGCGCCGTTCGCCACCCGCCAGCTCGCCGACCTGGGTGCCCGGGTCATCAAGGTCGAGCGGCTCGACGGCGGCGACTTCGCTCGCCGCTACGACACCACCGTGCACGGACAGTCCAGCCACTTCGTCTGGCTCAACCGGTCCAAGGAATCGCTGGCCCTGGACCTGAAGTCCGCCGCAGGGGCCGACGTGCTGGGCCGGCTGCTGACCCGGGCCGACGTCTTCATGCAGAACCTTGCCCCCGGCGCCGCCGAACGACTCGGCCTCGGCGCCGACCGGCTGCGGGGCGAGCGACCGGGACTGATCCACTGCGCCATCTCCGGGTACGGCGACACCGGCCCGCTGCGCGAGGCGAAGGCCTATGACCTGCTCGTCCAGTCCGAGACCGGCCTGGTCTCGATCACCGGCTCGGCGGACGCCCCGGCGAAGTCCGGCATCCCGGTCGCCGACATCGCCGGGGGCATGTACGCCTTCTCGGCGGTCCTTGCGGCTCTCTACCACCGGGAGCGGACCGGGGAGGGGGCCACGTTGACGGTGAGCCTGTTCGACGGACTGCTGGAGTGGCTGGGTTATCCGCTCTACTACACCCGCTACGGCGGGTCCGCCCCACGCCGGGCCGGGACGAGCCACGCCGCCATCGCCCCGTACGGCACCTATACCGCCGGAGACGGCACCGCCGTGGTGCTGTCGGTACAGAGCGAACGGGAGTGGCGAAGCTTCTGCGCGGTGGTGCTGGAGCAGCCGAGGCTGGCCGATGCTCCCGCCTTCGCCACCCAGAGCGACCGGGTCGCCCAACGAGAGTCGCTGGACGCGGCGATCGCCGGCGCCCTGGCCGGGCTCGACGGCACAGCGCTCCTCGGCCGGCTGGAGCGGGCCGGCATCGCACACGCTCGACAGCGAGACCTCGCCGACGTGCTCACCCACCCCCAGCTCCTTGAACGAGACCGGTGGGTGTCGGTGTCCACGCCCGGCGGACCGGTGGAAGCCCTGCGGCCGCCCATCGACTGGGCCGGGGCGACCCCCCGATTCGACGCCGTACCCAGCCTGGGCCAGCACACAGACTCGATCCTGGCCGAGCTGGGGCTGACCCGGCCCTGATTGGTACGACATCGACACAGCTTATGATAACGTTTCCAGGGCGGGTGGACGCAACGGCAGGACAGCGGACCCGGCTGGTCCGCCGGGCGACCGCGGGCCTCGCCGGCGGCCGAACCAAACACGGTGAGGGAGCGTAATGAGCTGGGACCTGGGCGCGGGGCTGACCGGGCGCGTCGTTGTTGTCACCGGCGCAGGCGGCGGGATCGGTGCCGCCACCGCAGCGGGGCTCTTCGCCGCCGGTGCCCAGGTGGTCGCGGTGGACCTGGACGCGGACCGGGCCCGGGCGGCGCTGTCCGACCAGGGAGTTGCCCCGGCCGCGGTGCTCGGCGCCGACCTGACCGACATCTCCCGCCACCCCGACGTGCTCGTCGCCGCTGAGGCGGTCGGGCCGGTCCACGCCCTGGTGCACTGCGCTGCCGTGCTGCGCCGCCGCGGCGACATCCGCGAGGTCACCGAGGAGGACTGGGACGCGCAGATCGACACCAACCTCAAGACCACGTTCTTTCTCTGCCGTACCGTCGCCGAGGCCATGCGGGCCCGCGGCGAGGGCGGCCGGATCGTCACCTTCTCGTCCCAGGGCTGGTGGACCGGTGGATTCGGCGGCTCGATCGTCTACGCCTCCAGCAAGGGCGGGGTGGTCTCGATGACCCGCGGCCTGGCCCGAACCTACGGGCCGGACGGAATCACGGTCAACACCATCGCCCCCGGCCAGGCCCGGACCGCGATGCTGCTCGACGACCTGGACCCGGCCGTGCTGGAGCGGATGACCGAGGCAACCCCGCTGGGGCGGGTGGCCGAGCCCGAGGAGATCGCCGGGGTGGCGGTCTTCCTGGCCAGCCAGCACGCGTCCTTCGTCACCGGAGCCACGCTGAACGTCAGCGGCGGCTTCCTGATGTACTGACGGCGATGGCGACCCCGGTGGGCGCGTTCGCCGCACGGTTGGCCGCTCTCGGCGCCACGGCGCCCGATCCCGGGCTGCGGCGGCGGGCGGCGGTGCTGTTCACCGATTTCGCCTGGTGCCGCGACGCGGGTCGACCCACCGGACCGGCTGGTCCGAACCGGTCGCTGGCGCTGGACGGGCCGGGGGATCGCGCCGCGGCCGATGCCCAGGACTGCCACCGGGCGGACCGCGACGACGTGCACTGGCCGACCCTGGTCCACCCGGGCTCGGTCGTCTGGCCGGTCGTGGTCCACCTGGGAGCAGCCGTCGGGGCCACCGGGGCGGTCCGGTTGCGGGCCGCCGTCACGGGCTACGCGGCCGCCGCCGCCACCCCCCCGGCGCTCGGCTCCGCCCACACCCGCGAGTAACACACCCCCCCCCACCCCCGCCCGCTCCGCTCCCCCCCCGC
>CAXTVE010000344.1:0-3636 GCA_964247485.1 uncultured Propionibacteriaceae bacterium | reverse complement strand
GCACCCCCCGGGCCACCGCCGCCAGCGGCACCGACGCCGCGCAGGACCCGCCGCCGCTGACCGCCGGTGCGGCGATACCGGCGACCCCGGCGCGGAGACGGACCCGCGGGCGACCGGACCTGCGTGCGGTGGCCGGCCGGGTCCGCCGGGGAGCGCGGGCCGGCGTCCGCGCCGTCCGGGCGAGGATCGGCGCGTGACCGCCGTGCCGCAGACCCGGGCCATGGACCGGCTGCTGTTCGGGGACAACCAGTTCTTCGGCGTCAACCACATGTCGGAGGAGAAGGCGCGCGCGCAGTCGATGCGCTTCCAGGACCTGAGCGCGGTGATGTCGGTCCTGGACGTGGCCTACGACGAGGGCGTGCGTACGTTCATGTGCACCACGCACGACCGGATCGCGGACGTCTGCGACGTCGTGCGGGGCAACCCCGGGCGCTACGCCGGGATGCAGTTCTTCCCATGCATGCCCTACGCGCACAAGTACGCCAACGCGGTCACCGACGACGGTTTCCTGGGCGCGATCCGGCGCTTCCTGCCCGACGAGGGCCTGCTCGACAGCGTGGTCCGGGGGACCACGTCGTTCGCCCGCAAAGACATCGAGGGGATCTCGACGCTGCTGATCGACGCCGAGCTCAAGATGTTCGCGGGGCTGTCGACGCCGGTGATCTGGCTGCAGAACGTCGTGGTCGACCTGCTGCTCGGGCTGGGCTTCACCGAGGCGTTCCGGATCTTCGGCGACCACGTCCGCAACCGCTACGGCGCCGAGCCGGGCTACATCACCATGAACCTGCCGCGACTGCTGGACACCCTGGACGAGGCGGGGCAGGTCAACCCGATCGTCTGCGCCAACATCAACAAGCTGGGGTTCCGGATGTCCGGCGGCGTCGACGCCTACATCGAGGCGATGCGGGCCCGACCGTTCCGGGCCGTGGCCATGTCGGTGTTCGCCAGTGGCGCCATCCCCCCGCGGGAGGCACTGGAGTGGGTCTGTGGGCTGCCGAACCTGGAGTCGATCGTGTTCGGCGCCTCCAGCCGGTCCAACATCGTCTCGACCAGGACACTGGTCGACGAGCTGTGGCCGGCCGACCGCTGAGATGACGCAGCCCCGCCGCGGCACGGTGGTCGTGGCCAACCCGTCCGCCGACCTCTACGGGTCGGACCGGATGATGCTCGAGGGCGTGGTCGGCCTGATCGCCGACGGGTGGCGGGTGGTGGTCACGTGCTCGGCGCCCGGTCCGCTGCTGGACCCGCTGCGGGCGGCCGGAGCGGAGGTGCGGGTGGAACCGGTGCCCGTGCTGCGCAAGACGATGCTCAACCCGAGGGGCCTCGTGCGGCTGGCGGCCCAGACCGCCGGAAGCCTGACCCGGATGCGACGGATGCTGCGTGCGCAGCGGGCGGACGTGCTGCTGGTCAACACGGTCACGATCCCGTTCTGGCTGGTGGCGGCCAGGCTGGCCCGGGTGCCGTCGGTGGTGCACGTGCACGAGGCCGAACGCTCCCTCCACCCGCTGAAGCGCTGGCTGTTGACCGCCCCGCTCGCCCTGGCCCACCTCGTCGTCTACAACAGCGAGGTGAGCCGGCGGGTGTCCGGGCTCCGCTCCCTCGAGCGTCGCGGGCGCGTCCGGGTGGTGCACAACGGCGTCGCCGGTCCACCGCAGGTCAGCGCGGCACGCACCCGGCTGGACGGGCCGTTCCGGATCCTCTACCTCGGCCGGCTGTCCCCCCGCAAGGGAGTTGACCTCGTCGTCTCCGCGGCCCGCACGCTGACCGATGCCGGCGTCGCCTGCACGGTCGACCTGGTCGGGGCGGTGTTCCCCGGCTACGAGTGGTACGAGGAGCGACTGCGCGAGCAGGTGCGGACCGAGGGCCTGGAGCGGCAGGTGAGCTTCCACGGATTCCAGACCTCGGTGTGGCCGTTCCTCGCCCGCGCCGACGTCGTCGTCGCCCCGTCCCGGCTGGACGAGTCGTTCGGCAATGTGGTCATCGAGGCACTGCGGGCCGGGCGGCCGGTGGTGGCCAGCGACCACACCGGGCTGAGCGAGGCCGCCCAGGGTTTCGCCGCGGCCGTGCTGGTGCCGGTCGATGATGCCGCTGCGGTCGCGGACAGCCTGCAGACGATCCATCGCGACTGGGACGACTACCGCTGCCGCGCCGCGCGGGACGCCGATCAGGCGGAGCGGCGCTACGGTCCGGACCGCTTCCACGCGGAGCTGGCGGAGGCCGTGGCACGAACCGCAGGGCGGTCGGTCTGACGAGCGTGGTGGACAGCGGGAGCCGCCGGCACCGAACGCCGAGCCGCCTCGGGCCGTGCCGTTCCTAGGTGATCTGCAGGTTGCGCACGTGTAGGCGACCGTCGCCGCCGGAGCGGCCGATGTGGACGTAGCCGCCTCGGAACCGAACATCGCGGGCCTCGAGGTAGCTGCCGTCGTCGCGGGTGAAGCGGATGATCTGCGGGGTGACGTCGAGGGTCAGCCGCGACCACAGCCCGGGCTTGAGCGGCGAGGTGCTCCGGTTGGGGGCGAGTGGTCGCCCGTTGGGCTCGCCCTCGACGTGGGCGTAGAGGCCCATCTGACCGTCGGCCCGGAGCTGGGCATGGTAGCCGTCGGTCATCGCCGCCCGATGCTCGTAGTAGCGGTCGTCGGCGTGCCCGAACGCGATGGAGAGGTGCTGCCAGGTGTCGGTGGGCAGCGGGTCGAAGGCCGCCTCGAGGTCCAGGCGGTAGGTCGGCGCCGTGATCGGACAGAACTGGCCGAGGGTCACGAACGACGGCTGGTCGACCACGTCCACACCGATGGCGCCGGGCTGCTCCCAGTGCAACCCGAAGCGGTCCGAGAACGGGTCGCGGGTCAGCTCGCCCGGTGAGATCGCGCCGTCCTGCCAGGTGTCCGCCCCGAGTGGGGGGACCGCCCCGGTGAGGTACCCGAGGTTCGGGCTGACCATGCCCTGGACACCGAGCCGGCTGAAGTGCTGGACCTCGTAGCGCCGGTGCACCGGGACGACCCAGACCGGTACGCCGGTGTCCACGGCCCGCCGGACCAGCGCGGTGGGGAACAGCTTCTCCTCGTCCCGGCTGGGCAGCACCAGGGCGTCCCGCTGGGGATCGAGCCGGCGGGCGAGCCGGTCGATACCGGAGCTCGTCGCCACCTCGGCGTTGCCCAGGTAGGCGTACACCGGGAAGCCGGCCTTCTTGGCCACCTCCAGCCGCTCGGTGGACCCACCCGGCAGCTTGATCATCACGCTGTCGGTCAGCCCCGCCTCGTCGATGAGCGCGACCATCCGGTCGTAGGCCGAGTCGTCCTTGGCCTCGACGCAGAGCACGGCCCGGCGGCCGAGCACGGCGAGGACGTCGGCCAGCAGCGGCAGGGGCGGCATGTTGGCGCCGATCCAGCGGGGGCCCAGGCGGGGGACCCGCACCCGCAGCCGGGCCAGCTCGGCGGCGGTCATCTTGGCCGCCGGCCCGGTCCCGGTGGTGGTCCGCTCCAGGGTCAGGTCGTGGTGACAGACGATCTGGTTGTCGGAGCTTTTGACGCCGGAGATCTCGATCGCCTCGGCACCCCAGTCGATCGCCTGCTGGTAGCTCGGCAGGGTGTGCTCCGGTGCGACATCTGCCGCTCCCCGGTGACCGATGACGTAGGGGGC
>CAXTVE010000343.1:0-3648 GCA_964247485.1 uncultured Propionibacteriaceae bacterium | reverse complement strand
ACACCGGGGCCATCCGCCGCCCGGCGGTCATCGCCGAGATCACCCGGCGGTTCGGTAACCAGGTGCTGGTGCTCTCGGTCGATGCCCGGCGGGCGTCCGGCCAGCCGTCCGGCTTCGAGGTGACCACCCACGGCGGCCGGACCGCCGCCGGGCTGGACGCCGTGGAGTGGGCGCGACGCGGGGTCGATCTCGGGGTGGGGGAGATCCTGCTCAACTCGATGGACGCCGACGGGATGACCACCGGCTTCGACCTCGCCATGATCACCGCCGTCCGGGCCGCGGTGGACGTGCCCCTGGTCGCCTCCGGCGGCGCCGGCCGGGTCGAGGACTTCCCGCCGGCGGTGGCCGTCGGCGCGGATGCGGTGCTGGCCGCGACGGTGTTCCACTACGGCACCCTGCGGGTCGGCGCGGTCAAGGACGCGCTCGCCGACGCCGGCTATCCCGTCCGCGGCAACCTCTCCGAGCATCGGAGGAGCGCCACGGTGCCGGCCGGAGGAGCGATGAGCGAAACACGCTCTTCCGTTTCGCGAGGAGTGACGACGACGGCAGCCGTCAGGGCGCGAGGGGTGCGAGAAGAGTGAGGAAGGTGGTCTGGCTGCCGTACGCCGACCCCGACGAGGCCGCGCGCCGTCTGGGCGGGATCCCCGACGGCATCGAGGTGGACTGCTACACCGCCGACGGGAAGGAGCTGCCGGGCTCCATCGCCGAGGTCGAGTTCTACGTGCTGCCGTACATGACGGGCGCCGAGGTGCTGGAGCGGGCCGACGAGATGAGCAGCCTGCGGGTCATCCAGACCCTGACCGCGGGGGTGGAGAACTTCCTGCCGCACGTGCCCGAGGGCGTCACGCTCTGCAACGCCGCCGGCGTGCACGACGCCAGCACCGCCGAGCTGGCGGTCGCCCTGACGCTGGCCAGCGGGCGGCGGCTCGACCGGTTCGCCCGGCAGCAGCCCGAGGGTCGCTGGGAGGCCGAGCCCGGCCGGGCGCTGGCCGACCAGCGGGTGCTGATCGTCGGCTACGGGCACATCGGCCCGGCCATCGAGCGGAGGCTGGCCGGTTTCGAGGTGGCGTCGGTGACCCGGGTCGCCCGGGGGGGCCCCCCCCGGCCCGCCGGGGGGGGGGGCCTCGACGACCTGGACGCCCTGCTGCCCGAGGCCGACGTGGTGATCGTCATCGCGCCGCACACCCCGGACACCGAGGGCCTGATCTCGGCCGAGCGGCTGGCCCGGCTGCCCGACGACGCGCTGCTGGTCAACGTGGCCCGCGGCGCACTGGTCGACACCGACGCCCTCGTCGCCGCGACCGCGTCCGGGCGCATCCGGGCGGCCCTGGACGTCACCGAGCCCGAGCCGCTGCCGCCCGATCACCCGCTCTGGCGTACGCCCGGGGTGCTGATCTCCCCGCACGTGGGCGGGGCCAGCTCGGCCTTCTTCCCCCGGGCCGACCGGCTCGTCGCGGCTCAGCTGCGGCGCTTCGCCGCCGGTGAGGAACTGGAGAACATCATCCGATGACCGACCCCGACTGCCTGTTCTGCCGGATCGTCGCCGGGGAGGTGCCGTCGCGGCAGATCTACGCCGACGAGCACGCCGTGGCCTTCCTCGACATCGGCCCCTGGCACCGCGGCCACTCGCTGGTCGTGCCCCGGCGGCACGTGCCCGACCTGGTGACAGGGCCGGGCGTGCTGCCCGAGATCGCGCCGGCGGTGGATGCCGTGGCCCGGCTGCTGGTGCGCAGGCTGGCCGCCGACGGGGTCAACCTGCTGTCCTCGGCCGGCGCCGTCGCCGGCCAGGAGGTGTTCCACCTGCACGTGCACGTGGTGCCCCGTTACGCCGACGAGCCCGGCCTGGGCCTGCTGGTCAACCCCGGCCGGATGCCGGACGGCGAGCTCGACTCGGTCCACGCCCGGGTCACCGCCGAGTCGTGAGCGTCGGTATCCGGCCCGCCGCCGTCCCGGTCACCGGCTCAGCCGGGTCCCGGCTGGGCCGCTGGGCGGTGGAGATCGTCCCGCCGCTGCTGGTCGCCTGCCTGATCCTGCCGCTCATCATCGCCGGCGGCAGCTTCGACCCCTGGCGACCCTCGACGATCGACCTCGAGGTCTACGTCTATGCGGTCCGGGACATGTTCGCCGGCCGCGACATCTACGCGACGATCACGCCGGGCTGGAACCTCTACTTCATCTACCCGCCGATCGCCGCCGTCATCATGGCGCCGCTGGCGCTCGGCCCGTACACGTTCTGGCAGGTCGTCTGGGCCCTGGGGCTGGTCGCCGCCCAGCAGTCGGTGCTGCGGCGCTGCGGGGTGCCGCGCGGCTGGGTGCTCGCGGTGGTCGGCATCGCCGCCGTGCTGGCGGTCGAACCGATCCGGACCACGCTGGGCTACGGGCAGGTCAACACGCTGCTGATGGCGCTGGTCGTCGCCGATCTGCTGCCGGACGCGCCCGGGGAGCGCCGCCGGATCCCGCGGGGCGCCCTGATCGGCCTGGCTGCGGCGATCAAGCTGACCCCGGCGCTGTTCGTGGTCTTCGCCTTCCTGGTCGGACTCCGGCGGGTGGCGGTGACCGCGGTCATCAGCTTCGCGGCGTTCACCGCGGTCGGTGCGATCCTGCTGTTCGACGAGACGGTGTCCTTCTTCGGCGGGCTGGCCGGGGGAGACACCCGCACCGCATCCCCCCTGTACGCGGGCAACCAGTCGCTGCTCGGGGTGTTCTTCCGGCTCGGCGACACGTCGGTGGCCACCACGCTGGTCGGGCTGGGGGTGTCGGCGGTCGTCGCCCTGCTCGGCACCCTGGTCGCCGCCCACCAGTGGCGTCTCGGGCAGCGGGTGTTCGCGGTCGCCCTGGCGGGGTTGACCACCTGCCTGGCCTCGCCGCTGTCCTGGACGCACCACTACGTCTGGATCCTGCCGCTCGCCGTGGCCCTGGTCCGGCCCGGCCTGCCGCGAGCACTGCGCTACGCCGGCGCCGGTTGGGTGGTCTGGGTCTGCGCCTGCCTGCCGCTGGCCGTGCTGCCGTACGGCGGCGGCCGGGAGCGCTCGTACGACGCGCTGCAGCAGGTGGTGGCCAACCTCGGCCCGGTGCTCGGGGTGGTCCTGATCGCCGGCCTGGCCTGGCAGCTGGTCATCAGCACCCGGCGGCCGCAGCCGGTCGGCGCCTCACGGGCACCCTCGGACCGAACCCGTGCGCTGGGAACCCCGCCGGCGGGCGGCGACGTGGACCGGTCAGCCACGTCCTAAGCCGGGCGGGCCTGCCGCAGGTGGACGTGCACCATGCCGTCGAGCACCTCGGCCGGGTAGCCGCGCAGCCGGGCCGCCGACCCGGGGGCCAGGTGCTCGCCGGTCTGCAGGTCGAACTCCCAGCCGTGCCACGGGCACTGCAGGACCTCACCGTCGCGGCCGGGGACGTACTCGTACACCTCGGAGGCGAGCAGGGTGCCGGTCACCGCGCCGCGACACACCGGGGCAGCCATGTGCGGACAGTGGTTCCGCCAGGCCCGGACGGTGCCCCCGACCCGGAACAGCCCGATCTCCAGGCCGCCGACACGGACCAGCAGCCCGCCGCGCTCGGGTACGTCGGCGAGCCGCGCGACGGCGTACGCGGTCACTCGGCCTGGTCGGCCGGCAGGGCGGCGGCCGCGGGACCGACCGGTGCGGC
>CAXTVE010000342.1:0-3660 GCA_964247485.1 uncultured Propionibacteriaceae bacterium | reverse complement strand
CCCGTCGGTCCGCCGCGATCGGCGGAGTGCCGGCGCGGACCAGGGCAGACAACGAGCCCTCCCAACGGACGGACGGCCTGCGTCACAGCACGTACGAGTAAGGGGACTAGTGACTACTAGGGATCTATCTACGGATACCCTCGGGTCATCGAACTCGTCCGAGAACTTTCGGTCGCGTGCCCAGAGTTCCGCTGAATGTGGGCACGTCACGACACCGGACTCCGCGCGGGAGCGACCGTGACGTTCGATCATCCGCAGGTCGGCGAGATCCAGCTCGACCGCGAGAAGCTGTCGATCAGCGGCACCGACGGCGTCATGCTGGTCGTCTATCACCCCGAGCCCGGCACCGGAAGCGCCGAGAAGCTCGGCCTGCTCGCATCTGCATTAGCGTCGGTCGCGGCGGCGGGCGGGTGACCAGATGAACCACCGGTCCCGATCGCCCACCCCGGGTCCAAGACCGCTCCGAGCACGCAGCACGGCCGAGCCGGTGAGGTGCCAGCTGATCGGCTACGTGCTTGCCGACCGAGTCGCCATCGTCCGCGCCGGAGTGAACCGATCGAGGGCCTGCGCTCAGCCGGAGAGCGATTGCAGCGGGGCAAAAACCTTCACCCCGGCGGCCTCGAGTGCCTTTCTCAGCTCCGGGGTCGGGTTCCCGCACACCTCGCCCGTGATCGTCGCAACCTCCAGGAACGCCGGCATCAAGCTCGCGACGTTCTGTGAGTGGGCCATCCCAGCGGCCGAGTCGCGATAGCGCTCGTGCACGAGCGCCTCGGTGCCCTCGGGATTGAGGTACACGTTGAACTCGATGGTGCCCGGCTCCTCGCGACGCATCATCTCCATCTCCTGCGCGACCAGGCGCTTGAACTGGTCGAGCTTGCCCTCGCGGATCACGAGGTGCGACGTGCCATGCATCTCGTTCGCGGTGTTCGTCATGGCCGCAAGCTAGCACCGCCCGTGGTGAGCGACCGCCGATGAGGCGCACCAGCACGCCAGGTGCCGCCGGGCCGGGCTCAGCTGTCCAGATCCCCGGTCAGTGACCCTGCTCAGGGTCACTTCCCGACACCTACTCTCGTCGCCCTACGTCGACGGCCGCCCGAACACGTGCTCGCGATACTGCGCGTGGATGTCGCCGTCGTACAGCCGCCAGTGGAAGTCATTCAGCTGGGCCGCAGCGGGAGCGTGGCGGGCCAGGATGCCCTTCACGGCCGCCGGTACGGTCGGCGGGATGTCGCCGCTCGCGCAGCGGCGTACGTAGGCATTGCGGCTGACCGGGCGGCCGCTGGTCGGGACCGAGACCCCGCACACGGCGGTGACGAGCCAGTTCACCAGTCGCATCGCCGCGTAGTCGGAGTCGTAGCTGACGTGACGGGCGACGTAGTCGCGTTCGGCCTTCGACAGTTCGAACTTCGGCGAGGTGGCCAGACCGAAATCGACGAGGTAGACCCGGTCGCCGTCGGCCCGCAGGTTCGCGAAGTGTCCATCCATGTGCAGCACTTCCCGGCTCCGCAGGAAGGCGACGATCTCGAACAGCTGCCGCTCCAGCGTCCGGGCCTGACCAACCGGGTCGTGCAGCCTGTCGAGCAGCGGATCAGGGAGGTACTCGAGAAACAGCACAAGACTGGAGACCGCGCCGGCCAGCTCCTCGAAGCGGATCCGCACGGCCGCGTTGCCGCCGAACTGGGTGACGACCGCGTCGATGTCACCGTGCTCGGGTGCGACAGGTGGACGCCCGGGCAGCACCCGCCAGTGGTAGAGCAGGCAGAAGGACTCGCACCCGCCGCCCATGACTCCCTTAGTGATGTCAAGGTTCGCAACCAGCTCGCGCCACGCGCCAAAGCCCGGGCCTGCGAGGCGGTGCATGCCGTACTGGCAGGAGGTCGGCAGGTCGAACACGTTCGCTGTGCTGTAGGGACGAGCCAGTTCTCGGTCGGTGATCGGGATGCGCTTGGCGAAGACCGGTACGCCGTCGACGTCGAGCACTGAGGTGCCACCCCCGACGCTCACAGCGCTGCTGGATGCCACGTGCAGGGCCGCCACCAGTTCCTCATCGGTGCAGGCTGCGAGCGATGCTGACGCGAGGTCATGGCGGGCGCGTCGGCGGCCGGCGAGCATCGCCACATCGTGTCACCGCGGACCCTCACCCGTTCACCAGTAGCAGCCCGTGCATCGAGTCGGGTGCAGGGCCGTCGTCGACGTCTGGACGATCGACGGGCCTGAGCGAACCTTCCCGTGCTGGCGGCGAGGCGTTGGCCGGGGCCACTGCCACGACCTCGACGGTTCCTCAGACGGGCGGCGGGCCCGATATTTCTTCGAGGCCAGACAGATTATGGACGCCTGGTGGTTGTGGGATGACCCCAACCCGTGTGAGCCTGGTCGTGGCGCGTCGTCCATCGTTGACAAGCCGTCCGACGACGGGGCTGGGCGCTGATAAGATCACGGAAAACTACATACCTGCCGTAGAAGGGCTGCTCGGGGAGCCCAGCCTTCTCTCACGGGCAGTGCGTCCGTCGCCCATCCCGCGGCGGCCGTGCTGTTTGGTCCATGGACCTTCCCCCAGATGTCGAGGCCACACGGAGCTCTCAATGGATCTAGCATCGCCGACCACCACTGGCACGCAGACCCACCGACCGGAACCACTCACTGAGCCGCAGGACAACGAGGTCGACCGCGGCTCCCTCACGTGGATCGCGCGCCACGCCTGGCGTATGGCCGACCGGTGCGTCGGCCGCTCGGGCTGGAAAAGCCTGATCGTCCGCGACCGGACTAACCTCACGACGGCGGCCGAGATCGCGGAGGATCTCGAGACCCACCTCCGGTTGACCACCAACGGCGGTCGCATCCGCCCGTTGGCGACGATCTACCACCCCTCCATCCGCTTCCGGGCCGAGCAGTTGATCCGCTACGCCGGTGATCCGCAGTACGCCGGCTACGCGGAGACGTGCCGCCGGCTGGGCTGGAGCAGCGGCGGTGACCAGTTCGACGTCCTGCCGGTCAGTTTCGAGCTGCCCGACGGGACGCTCCACCTGGCCGAGCTCGACCGCGACGTGATCCTCGAGGTCACGATCAACCACCCCACGATCCCCTGGTTCGGAGACCTGGGCCTGCGCTGGCACGCGGCGCCGGTGATCTCCAACATGCTGCTGCGCAACGAGGGCCAGTACTGGCCGGTGGTGTTTGGCGGCTGGTACGCGACGGACGAGATCGCCGGCCGCGACCTGGCCCCGACCCGGCGGTTCAACGTGCTGCCGATGGTTGCGGACACCATCGGACTGTCCAGCGACACCCGAATGGAGCCGCTCTGGCGGGACCTCGCGCTCGCCGAGCTGCACCGAGCGGTCGTGCACTCCTTCCGGGAGGCCGGGGTGATGTTCTCCACCCCGGCGCAGGAGGCCGACCGGTTCCGCCGGCACGTCGACCGGGAGACCGCCATCGGACGACCGACACCGACCGACCGCACCTGGCTGATGCCGGCCACCAACCCGATCCTGTGCTCCACCGACGAGATCGCGGAGTACGACCCGCCCGAGCCGGACGTCGACCCCCAGTACGTGCACGTGCCGACGCTCCACCGGATGGGCCGGGAGGGCTGGGACCGCGAGGAGGATCGCCCGGTGGCGGCCGCCTGAGCAACCCGAGGAGCCCGCGCCGGTGGGGGGTGGG
>CAXTVE010000341.1:2484-3679 GCA_964247485.1 uncultured Propionibacteriaceae bacterium | reverse complement strand
GGCCGAGGGGTTGGTGCACTGCACGCCGACCGGCATGGCCGACCACCCCGGCCTACCCCTCGACCCGACCCTGCTCCATCCGGGACTCTGGGTGGCCGACATCGTCTACCGGCCGCTGGAAACCGCGCTCCTGCGAGCCGCCACCGCCGCCGGCTGCCGGGTGTTGCACGGGGGGCACATGGCGGTGCACCAGGCCGCCGACACCCTCCGGCTCGTCACCGGTCGCGCGCCGGACGTGGCCCGGATGCTCCGCACGTTCGCCGGTCTGGTCCGGCTCGGCGGCGACTCGGGTCCGCCCTCGGCAACGCAGCGGGCCGTCCCCGGTTCATCCGCCTGACCGCAGGCAACGATCCGAACACAGAGCGACGCGGCCGCGCTCACCCTTGAAGGAGAAGTCGGGGGCCGTACGGGGGTACGGCCGCTGCGTCGATGTGTATTCGGGGGGATCCACCTGAGGTCGCGTTGGTGGCGTGCCGTCGTCTCGACGGGATGCAGGCATCATCATGGGTCTGCTGGTCGGGATTGGACCTGCGGCACCGGATCCGGGCAACCCGCACGAGAGCGGCGAGCAGCATGCTGCCCAGGACCTGGCCGGGGCGCCGATCGAGCAGACTTGCGCTGTGGCGGCCGTCGACCGGAGCCTGGTCGGTGCGTGGTGCCGGCGCGACCACCTTCGGACGAGCCGATGCCCCGGAGGTAGCTCGGTCCTGCCGTCACCGTTGTCGGCGGCCGCCACTCGATAGTCTGGGGCTGCACCGGGGATCCCGGTCCGGGGACTACGACGGCGACGGCAAGGCCCAGCTGGCGGTCTGGCGAACCGTTGATCTCGAACCCGGTGCGCCCGCGAATCGTTCACTGCGGACAATAACGATCTCTTTCGCTTTTCCGAGTCGAGACGCGTTTCGCCGACGGGCCGGTCAGCCAGTGGGTGGACCGAAAGTCCCTGACGACTCAGGTGTTCATCGGTTACCGAATTTGGCGCTGCCGCGCCGGACGCTTCTTTCCTACGTAGCGAAAAGTAAGGCCTGGTCGGTAGGCGATAAGCACCGATCGAGTTATGAAGAAGATTTTCCCGTTTCGACTTACCAACGCACTGGCCTGTGTTAGCGTCACAATTCTTCGCTGCATGAATGGGGAATGCGATGAAGGTCCCGCCACATTTGCTAGCGCGCCGGGTTCGACGCGGGAGAATATC
>CAXTVE010000341.1:0-2474 GCA_964247485.1 uncultured Propionibacteriaceae bacterium | reverse complement strand
GGGGCGGGGTGCGCCGGGGGCTAATACCCGCGTCTAACCAGCGACCGGTCCGGCGGTTGCTCGGTCGGACCGTCATGACGCGGTGCGCGACGCGGGGCTTCGGACGGCGGCAGGAGCAGTCGGGTCGTGCGCAGGTGCTTCGGCGAGGGTCGGCGGCGACCGCGGCGGCAGTACTGATGCTGGTGTGCGCGACGCCGCCGGCGCAGGCGCACTACCTGGAGCCCCCGGGTGACTGGAACGCGGCCCCGGCGGTGGTCCAGGTCGAGATCACCTTTCGCTACGTCGTGAACATCGTCGATTCCCAGCAGGTCGTTCGGCGCTACCCGGTCGACGTTCCCGGGCCCAGGGGTACGGGTGCGATCTTCGACCCCTCGGGGACTGTTCTCACGACCCGCGCGACCGTGACGCCGGACGACGGGCCGTTCCGCGTCGAAGCCGTCAACCGGGGATTCGATGCGGCCCGTCCACCCGGCTGGACCACCCCGCCCGACCGAACGAAACGGCACACGGTGAAAGACCCGGCGACCAATCGGCAGCTGCAGGGCTGCTATTCCGCTGAAAGCGGCTGCCTCACGCTGCTCGGCCGCGTTCGCGACGTATCGCTGAACACCGTCCCGGAGATCAAGCTGGCGCGCGCGACGGGGGCCAAGGACATCGGGGACGGACTGGTGGTTCTCCCGACCACGGCGGTGCGCAGTGAGGAAACCCCGACCGTGGGAATTGCCGGGGAGTTTCCCCTGGACTCATCCTTTGTGGCACTCGGATACGACGACTCCCGGAAGCTGTCCCGGTTCTCGGGCCAGCTGGTCGACGGTGCGCTCACCGACGGCGATGCGATCAGGGTCCGGAAGACCTTCGCCAACGACGGCGCCGGGGTGGTGCTGGTCGGACCGGGGGGCAAGGGCTCGATTCTCGGGGTCGTCGTGCCCACCGAGGACGAGATCCAGCTGGTGGCGGCCCAAGCCGGGCTCGCCAAGGCCAGCTATCGACCGGTCCGTGGGCTCATGCACCAACGCATCGACGATGCCCTCGGGTTCTTCAACGGTGCGCACTACACGCATGCCGTCCCCCTGCTGGAGAACGTCACCCGGACCCTGCCGGACGCCGAGCTGGTCAAGGACCTCAAGGTGGCCAAGGCCAAGGCCGGCACGGATCAGGACAAGACCTACTCCATGGACTCGACGACACCGACCGAAGGGAGTCGGCTGCCCTGGACCCGGATCGGGCTCGCCGGGGTCGTGGCGGGCGGCGCGGCTGTGGTGGCGCTGCTGCTGCTACGCCGGCGCGCGGACCGCCGGGTCGAGACGAGGGACGACGGTTACGACGACTTCGGCGACTTCGACGACTTCGACGACGACGCCGCGGTCGCTGCTGCGCCGGCGCAAGCAGACCCAGGTGCACCCGCCGGGTCGGCGAGCGCGGCGACCCAGCCGATGGGCCGTACCGACCCGGGCGTGGCGGTCGTCGAGGCCCACCGACCGGCCGAGAACCAGACGTCGGTGCGCTACTGCACGAGCTGCGGAGCGGCGCTGGCCGCCGGCGACCGGTTCTGCTACAGCTGCGGCACCCCGGTCCGCTGAGAGTCGATCGATGGCCGACGACTGGATCAAGCTGACTCTCGAGGTCGGCGATCGTGTCGCGGGGTTCGAGATCGAGTCGTTCGTCGCCCGTGGCGGCATGGCCGTGGTGTACCGGGCCCGGGACGTCTCGCTGGGGCGGACCGTCGCACTGAAGGTGATCGCGCCCGAGCTGGCGCAGAACGAGAAGTTCCGGCTCCGATTCATGCGGGAGTCGGAGCTGGCCGCCTCGCTCGACCACCCGAACGTCATCCCCATCTACGGGGCCGGGGAGGAGAACGACCTGCTCTACCTGGTGATGCGTTTCGTCCGCGGCGACGACCTCGGCACCGTGCTCAAGGAGCATGGTCCCCTCAGTCCTCGGCTGGTGGTGCCGATCTTCACCCAGGTGGCCGGCGGGCTCGACGCCGCGCACGCCCGCCAGCTGATCCACCGTGACGTCAAGCCGGGCAACATCCTGCTGGCCGGGGAGGACGACATCGCGCAGCGGCACGTCTACCTGAGTGACTTCGGACTGACGAAGCGGTTGTCCAGCCTGACCGGCGTCACCACGGCCGGCCACTTCCTGGGCACCATCCACTACGTCGCCCCCGAGCAGGTGGAGGGCAAGCCGGTAGACCACCGGTCCGACATCTACTCGTTCGGCTGTGTGCTCTTCGAGGCGCTGGCCGGGGAGCCGCCGTTCGCCGCGGACGACGACGCCGCTCTGCTCTGGGCCCACATCGCATCGGACCCCCCGCGGCTCTCCGAACGACGACCCAACCTGCCGGCGGCGCTCGACCCGGTCCTGCAACGGGCCCTGGCCAAGGACCCGGAGGATCGACCGCAGGACTGCCGGACGCTGGTCTCGGAGCTACGGACGGCGCTGCGCAGTGCCGCGAACCGCGGTGGCGGACC
>CAXTVE010000340.1:0-3725 GCA_964247485.1 uncultured Propionibacteriaceae bacterium | reverse complement strand
CGGCGTCGAGCACCAGCAGGCGGCGTAGAGCCGGGTCGGTCGGTGCCCCCACCCAGGTGCAGTCTTGGGGGATGACAGTGTCCGTACGACGACGGCTGACGGCCTCGCTCCTCGACCTGGCGGTCATCGGCGGCTGGCTGGGGGGGGTCCCCGGGCCGGGGGCGCGGGCCCGCGGGTCGGGCCCCCCCGGGCCGCCGGGCCCCCCGGACGGCCGCGCGCTCGCCGCCATGGACGTCGGGGTCTTCCTCGCCACCGTCCTCCCGACCGGGGTGTATCTCGGCGTCACGGAGGCGACGGGGCAGGCCTCGCTCGGCAAGCGGCGGCAGGGCCTCCGGGTCGTCGACCGCGACGGCGGACCCCCCGACCCCGCCCGGGTGGCGCTCCGGAGCGCGGTCAAGCTCCTGCCCTGGCAGCTGGGACACATCGCCGTCGGCCGCATGATACTGGGTGTCCGCCAGCCCTGGGTGGTGTGGCCCTGCTACGTCGCGTCGCTCACCGGTCCCGTGGTCAGTGTCGCGCTGGCGCTGCGCGATCCCGACGGCCGTGCCCTGCACGACCGGATCGCCGGCACCCGGGTGGTCGCCGTCGAGGAACCGGTTCGGACCGGTCCGGCCTAGTCGTCCTCGTCGTAGCCGGCGCCGTCAGGGTCGATCTCGTCGACGCTGCGGCCGGTCAGCGCCGACAGCTGCTCCACGATGGTCCGGTAGACCAGGATGCGGAGACCGCGGCGGCTGGCGGCGCGGTGCTCGAGGGGGCGGCGGTAGACCACCACCTGGGCCGGGCGGTCCGGCGTGCCCTCCAGCGCGGCGGCCAGCGGGACCCGGTCCGGCGTCCAGGCGAGGTCGAAGGTGGGTACGTCCTGCACACCGACGGTGATCCCGCGCAGTGCCTCCGGGCACGGTCGGCTGACCTTGTCCACCGCGCCCTGCACCGCGTCGTGGAAGAAGGCCAGCCGGCTGGTCGGGTGCGGCGGCTGGGCCCGGCGCCGGGTCAGCGGGCTGGTCAGCGCCAGCGGCCCGCGGATGCCGCGGCCGTGTCGGTCCCGGCGGCGACTGGTCATGGCGCGAGCCTACGGCGTTGCGCTCGCCCTGGGCCCGGTCCGCGCAGTACGGTCGGTCGGGTGGGGTCGCGGCGGTGTTCACGGGCGGGCTGCCCCAACCCGGCCACCTCCACCCTGACCTACGCCTACCGCGACTCGACCGCCGTGGTCGGGCCGCTGGCCAGCCACTCCGAGCCGCACGGCTACGCCCTCTGCTCGCTGCACGCGAACACCCTGTAGGCCCCCCGCGGCTGGGAGGTGATCCGGCTGGCCGTGGAGGAGGCGGCCGGACCGAGCACCGACGCCCTGTTGGCCCTGGCCGACGCCGTACGGGAGGTCGGGCTGTCCTACGACCCGCCGCCCGGGCCGGACCCGGCAGCGGGGTCCCGGCGCAGCGGGATCGTGGAGCTGGGGCGGCGGGGCCATCTGACGGTGTTGGCGGATCCCGGGTCGTAACGGGTCCCGGCCCGACGGCGGGGCACTAGGGTGTGCCGCGATGATCACCCGCGAAATCTTCAAGGCCAACGACATCCGGGGCGTGACCGAGGGGCCGGATCCCCAGTGGGACGCCGCCGGGGCGTACGCGGTGGGCGCCGCCCTGGTCGACACCCTGGACCTGACCGCCGCCGAGGGGGCCCTCGTCGTCGGCCGGGACATGCGGGTCAGCGGCCCGGTGATCGCGGCGGCCTTCGTCGACGGGGTCCTCAGCCGGGGCGTCGACGTCACCGACATCGGGCTGGCCAGCACCGATGAGCTGTGGTTCGCCTCCGGTCGGCTGGGGCTGCCGGGTGCGATGTTTACCGCGAGCCACAACCCGGCGAAGTACAACGGGGTGAAGTTCTGCCTGGCCGGGGCGCGGCCCATCACCCCGGCCCAGCTGGTGGAGATCGCCGACCGGGCCCTGGCCGGCGCGCCGGCCCCCGCTGCCGCCCGTGGCCGGAGGACCGAGACCGACCTGCTCCCCGCGTACGCGGACCATCTGCACTCCCTCGTCGACCTGACGGGGATCCACCGGCTGACCGTGGTCGCCGACGCCGGCAACGGGATGGCCGGGCACACGCTGCCCGCGGTGCTGGGCGGGCAGGCCGAGGTGGAGCTGATCGGTCTCTACACCGACCCCGACGGGACCTTCCCCAACCACCAGCCCAACCCGCTGGAGCCGGAGAACCTGGTGGACGCACAGGCCGCGGTGGTCGAGCACGGCGCGGACCTGGCCCTGGTCTTCGACGGCGACGCCGACCGCTGCTTTCTCATCGACGAGCGCGGCGCAGTGGTCACCCCCTCGGTGGTCACCGCCATGATCGCCACTCAGGAGCTGGCCCGCGAGCCCGGCGTGACCGTGGTCTGCAACAAGATCACCTCGCGGACCGTGTCCGAGGTGGTGCGCGAGGCCGGTGGCGAGATCGTGGTCACCAAGGTCGGGCACACCTTCGTCAAGGCGGCGATGGCGGAACACAGCGCCATCTTCGGCGGCGAGCACTCGGCGCACTACTACTTCCGCGACTTCTGGGGCGCCGACACCGGCATGCTGGCCGCGCTGCACGTGATCGCCCTGGCCGGCCGGTCCGCGCTGCCGCTGTCGCAGCTGGCCGCGCAGTTCGAGCGCTACGCGGCCTCCGGGGAGATCAACTCGACGGTGACCGACCAGCAGCAGACGATCGAGAAGGTGGCCGCAGCCTTCGCCGGGCGGGGCGAGCAGGACCGGCTCGACGGGCTGACCGTGGCCGGGCCGGACTGGTGGCTCAACGTCCGCCCCAGCAACACCGAGCCGCTGCTCCGGCTGAATGTGGAGGCCCGCAGCGCGTCGCAGATGGCCGCGCTCCGGGACGAGACCTTAGATTTGATCAGATCCTGACGGAGGGAGTGACGATGGCGGTCGACCTGGCCCCGGAGCTGCTGGAGATCTTGGCCTGCCCCAACTGCCACGGCGCGCTCGCCGTCGACCACGACCGCGACGAGCTGGTCTGCCTCGGCCCGGACTGCGGCCTGGCCTATCCGGTCCGCTCCGGCATCCCGGTCCTGCTGATCGACGAGGCGCGGCGGCCCCGGACCCCGTGATCTTCGACGACTCCTGGCTGGAGGACCCGCAGGCCCTCGCCACCGCCGACCCGATCCTGCGCCGGCTCGCCGAGGCCGGCGCCCGCGTACGGCTGGAGGTGGCGGCGTCGCGTACGCCGATCCTCGACCTGGTCGGGCTGCAGCGGCCCCGCGCGGTGATCGCGGTGGGCAGCGAGGCGCGGTTCATCCGGGCCATGCTCGAGCCGGTCTGCCCGGTGCCGTTCGTCGCCTGGCCGTCCCACGGGTTGCCCGGCTGGGTCGGGGCGCTCGACCTGGTCGTGGTGATGGCCAGCGACGGATCGTCGCCCGGGCTGGTGGCCAGTGTGCACGAGGCCGTACGCCGCGGCGCGCAGCTGCTGATCGCCTGCCCGGAGTCCTCCACCATCGCCGAGCACGCCGGGTCCCGGTCCACCGTGCTGCTGCCGACCGCGACGGCCGACCCGCTCGCCGCGGCCATCGTGGTGCTGACCGGGCTGCACGAGATGCAGCTGGGTCCGGAGGTGCATCCGGAGGCGGTGGCCGACGCGATGGACCGGGTGGCCGAGGACTGCTCACCGTTCGCCGACGTGTCGGAGAACCCGGCCAAGGACCTCGCCCTCGGCCTGGCCGACACCCAGCCCCTGGTGTG
>CAXTVE010000339.1:0-3738 GCA_964247485.1 uncultured Propionibacteriaceae bacterium | reverse complement strand
CCCCGGGCTGCACTGGCGGACCTTCCTGGCCGCCGCCGGGATCGACGAGTCGGCGATGAGCGAGCTGGTCGCGATGCAGCCGTCGTTCTTCTCCGGGGTGTCGGGGCTGCTCACCGCCGAGCGGCTGCCGGCCTGGCGGGCCTGGGCCCGCTGGCGGGTGGTCAACTCGCTCGCGCCCTACCTGTCGAGCGCCTTCGTGGACGAGAACTTCCGGTTCTACGGCACGGTGCTGTCCGGTACGCCGCAGCTGCGCGAGCGGTGGAAGCGCGGGGTCGCCCTGGTCGAGGGCGCCCTGGGCGAGGCGGTCGGCCGCATCTACGTCGAGCGGCACTTCTCGCCGGTGGCCAAGGAGCGGATGGACGCCCTGGTGGCGAACCTGATCGAGGCGTACCGGCGCTCGATCACCGACCTGGACTGGATGACCGAGCCCACCAAGGCTGCTGCCCTGGACAAGCTGGCCAAGTTCCGGCCGCACATCGGGTTTCCGAGCAAGTGGCGGGACTACTCGGCCCTGGCGATCGAGCGCGGTGACCTGATCGGCAACGTGATGCGGGTGGCGGGCTTCGAGCTGGACCGGTCGCTGGCCAAGATCGGGCAGCCGATCGACCGCGAGGAATGGCTGATGACGCCGCAGACGGTCAACGCCTACTACCACCCGCTGAAGAACGAGATCGTCTTCCCGGCCGCCATCCTGCAGCCGCCGTTCTTCAATCCCGAGGCCGACGACGCGGTCAACTACGGCGGCATCGGCGCGGTGATCGGGCACGAGATCGGCCACGGCTTCGACGACCAGGGCTCGACCTGCGACGGCGACGGCGCGCTCCGGGACTGGTGGACCGCCGACGACCGGCAGGCGTTCGAGGCGCGCACGACGGCACTGATCGGTCAGTACGACGCCCTCGAGCCGGCGCAGACCCCCGGCCATCGGGTGAACGGCTCGCTGACCATCGGGGAGAACATCGGTGACCTCGGCGGCCTGGCCATCGCCTACCAGGCCTTCCAGATCGCCCAGGAGGGTGCTGGGGACAAGGACGGCGAGCTCGACGGCTACACCCCGGAGCAGCGGCTGTTCCTCAACTGGGCCGCGGTCTGGCAGACCAAGATCCGTACCGAGATGCTGCTGCAGCGGATGGCCACCGACCCGCACTCGCCGGCGGAGTTCCGCTGCAACCAGATCGTGCGCAACCTGCCGGAGTTCTACGCGGCGTTCGGCGTCACCGACTCCGACGGGCTCTGGCTCGCCGAGGACCAGCGAGTCCGGATCTGGTGAACCTCGCCGCGAGCGGAGCGAGCCGTCAACCTCACGTGGCAGGTGTCGCCGTTCGATCGACTCCTCGACGCCGTACGCCAGCGCAGGGATGCCGGCCGGCCAGCCGTGGTGGCCGTGAACGGCCACAGCTCCAGCGGCAAGACCACCCTGGCGGGGCGGCTGGTCGACATCCTGCCCGCTGCCGCCGTGCTGCACACCGACGATCTGGCCCGGGACGAGGGCCTCCTCGCCTGGGACGTACCGCTGCGCGAGGAGGTGCTGCCCGTGGTCCGCGCGGGCGAGCCGCTGGACCTCCCGCCGCCGCGGTGGTGGCAGGCCCGCGGGCTCACGGGGTCGGTCACGCTGCCCGGGTCGCTCAGCTATCTGGTGGTGGAGGGAGTCGGGGCCAGCCAGGCTTCCGTGCGGGACATGTACGACCTGGTCATCTGGGTGGAGACCGAGGAGCTGACCCGGCTGGCCCGGGACGCATCCCGGCTGGCCGCCGGTGAGATGCCGTCACCGGGCGCGTACGCCGGCTGGATGGCCGAGGAGAACGCCTACACCACCGCCGAGCGTCCTTGGGAGCACGCCGATCTGCTGGTCTACGGCGGCGAGTCGATCCCCTACGACCGGGCCACCGAGGTCGTGCTGGGCGATTCGCTCAGACGATCTCGCTGACCTGCCCGGTCTCCACGTCGTAGACGAAGCCACGCACCGAGTCGGTGTGCGGGATGAAGGGCGAGCTGCGCACGCGCTGCAGCGACTGGCGCACGTCGGCCTCCAGGTCGGAGAAGGCCTCCGCCGCCCAGTGCGGCCGCTGACCGGTGTCGGACTCGATCGCGCTGCGGAACTCGTCGTCGGAGAAGGTGAGCATGCCGCAGTCGGTGTGATGCACCAGCACGATCTCCCTGGTGCCGAGCAGGCGCTGGCTGATGGCCAGGGACCGTTCCGCGTCGGCCGTGACCGCGCCGCCGGCGTTGCGGATGACGTGGGCGTCCCCCTCGGCGAACCCGAACACCTTCGCCGGGTCCAGTCGCGCGTCCATGCAGGCCACGATCGCGACCTGCTTCGCCGGCGGTAGCGGCTGCGGACCAGGGTGAGCGTTGGTCGCGTAGCTCTGGTTGGCCGCCAGGAAGTCGTCGGTCACACTCATCCGGATCTGCTCCTCCACGTGGCCGGGCCCTCGTCGAGGGCCCGTACTCGTATTCTCTACTATCCCTAGCGATTGTACCGGGATCTCGACAGGCGAACCCGTGGCCCGAAGGCCGCCTTGGGTCGCGGTGGACACTGGACCCTTGACCTCAATCGACGACGGCTCGGAGGCCCGACCGGCGCCGGCACCGCGCCCGACGGTCATGCACCGGTTGACCGGCAGCGTTCGCGGGGCCTTCGCGGACACCCGCCCACTGCAGAACCCGGCCTACCGCCGCCTCTGGCTCGCCGGCATCGTCACCGTCGTCGGCGCCCAGCTGACCGTGGTCGCGGTGCCCACCCAGATCTACCAGCTCACCCAGTCGTCGGCGTACGTCGGGCTGACCGGGCTCTTCGGACTCGTCCCGCTGGTCGTCTTCGGGCTGTGGGGCGGCGCGATCGCCGACGCGGTGGACCGCCGCCTGCTGCTGCTCGTCACGGGCGCGGGGATCGCGTGCGCGAGCCTGGCCCTGTGGATCACCGCCGCCACCCGGGTGGGCGGGGTCTGGACGATCCTCAGTCTGTTCGCCCTGCAGACCGCCTTCCTGGCGATCAACCAGCCGACCCGGAGCGCCGTCATCCCGCGCCTGATCGCGGCCGACCAGCTGCCCGCCGCCAACGCGCTCAACATGACCGTCGTGCAGGCCGGCGCGGTGGTCGGACCGCTGCTGGCCGGGCTGCTGATCCCGGTGATCGGGCTGCCGACGCTGTACCTCGTCGATGCGGTGACCCTGCTGGTCACCCTGTGGGCGACCTGGACCCTGCCGGCGATGCCGCCGGTGCGGTCGGAGGGGCGGCGGCAGCGGGCCGGGCTGCGCGAGGTGGCCGACGGGTTCCGGTACGCGGCGACCCACAAGATCCTGCTCGTGTCGTTCCTGGTCGACGTCGTCGCCATGGGCTTCGGCATGCCGCGGGTGCTCTTCCCCGAGATGTCGCAACGCGTGTTCGGGGACCCGCCCGAGGGTGGTCTGGCGCTCGGTCTGCTCTTCGCGGCGATTCCGATCGGCATGGTGGTCGCCGGGTTGATCTCGGGGTGGCTGCACCGCGTACGCCGTCAGGGCGTGGCCGTCACCCTGGCGATCTGCGTCTGGGGGCTGGGCGTGGCCGGTTTCGGGCTCAGCCATGCGCTGTGGCTCGCCGTCGTCTGCCTGGCCGTGGCCGGGGCCGGGGACCTGGTCAGCTCGGTCTACCGCTCGTCGATGCTGCAGAGCGTGGCGACCGACGAGATGCGGGGGCGGATGCAGGGGGTGTTCATCGTGGGGGCCGCCGGCGGCCCGCGCCTGGCCGACCTCTGGCAC
>CAXTVE010000338.1:0-3749 GCA_964247485.1 uncultured Propionibacteriaceae bacterium | reverse complement strand
CGCGGGCGACGGCGGCGGCCCTCGCCCACCCGAGGCGGAGTGGCGGTGGCCCCTGGCAGGCTGTCGTCATGGCGGCCCGGAGCTCCTCGACGGCCCGGTCGGCGAGCAGCGACTCCGGGCCGCTGACCAGCGTGACCCGGCCGAACACCGAGCTCCGGGACGCCATGACGACAGCATGCCAGGGGCCACCGACACTCCGCCTCGGGTGGGCGAGGGCCGCCGCCGCCGCACTCGGGGTTGGTATACATGTGCTGTGGGACGCACATCCTGACGAAGGGGCGCGACTGTGGCTGGCACACTCCGCACCAGGCTCTCCGACTACGTGCGGGCGCGCCGGCGCCCGGCGCCGCCGACGTTCACCCCGCCCGCCAAGCTGCGACCCCTGTCCAGTTCCGCCGACCAGGGCCTGGGACACCGGCTGGCCAGCGAGCCGCAGCTGCTCGACCGCTTCGTCGTCGTCCGGCCGAACACCCTGGCCGTGGTGGTGCCGGCCGAGGGGCCGCCGTCGGTGAAGCGGCCCGGGGAGAAGCTGCGGCCCAGCCCGGTGTCCGGCAAGCGGAGCTACGTCGTGGTCGTCAGCACCGCGGTCACCCGGCTGGACCTGACGCTCGACTACCTGCTGGTGCTGGACCGCGACCAGCCGCTCGAGCGGGTGAAGGTGCGGGTCGGGGTGCAGGTGTCCGACCGGGACGACGCAAAGCTGATCAAGGCCGAGCAGCTCAACCACACCGACCTCGACGCCTACCTGATGGGCTGCGTGGAGCGGGAGCTGGCCAAGCGGATCCGCGACGGGATGACGGTCAACTGGCTGGCCGACCTGCAGCCCGCAACCCTCGAGCAGGTGCTGGCTGACCGCTGGGTGCCGGCCGCGTTCGCCGACGGCGTGCTGCTGCGGAAGAGCTTCGCCGTGCTCGAGATCGTTACCGAGCCCCAGCGCACGGGTCGGGCGTTGCACGCGGTTCCGTCCGGACGCGGGTACCCGCCCGGCGACCGCGAGCCCACGATGACCCTGCCGCCCTCCGATCTGGACCTGACCATGGACGCCGGGCTGCGGCGGCGATGGAGCCGACACGTCGACCTCCCACTCGCCGGCATCGCCGGCGCGAAGATCGACGGCCGGGCCACCGTGATCGCGGTGTCCTCCGGCGAGCCGGGCCCGCAGGAGCACACCGCGCTCCGGCAGGCGTATCGCGACTACTACTCCGACCGCCACGTCCGTCTGGTGACCGCGGTGGGCCAGACCTACGACGAGATCGTCCGGGCCTGGTTCCGGCAGATCGACAGCTGGCCCCGCCGGCTGGTCTCGATCGACGCCGACGACGAGGCGGTCCTGCGGGTCGACGTCGACCAGGGCCGGCTCACCGCCGAGGAGCGAGCCGCCGGGCTGTCGGTGGGCCGGGAGTCGGACCGCGAGGCGCTGGAGCGGCTGTTGCCCCACGAGCGGGTCGAGTTCGTCGCGGCGGACTCGGGCCTGCGGTAGGGGCGCGCGATGAGCCAGGCCATCACCTACGCGAACCCGCAGGCCCAGCGGCCGGGCCTCGGATCGCTCGCGAGCTCGGCGACCGAGCGCGAGAACACCACGAAGAACCGCTACTGGGCGACGGTGCCGTTCTGGATCTCCTACGTCGTCCACCTCTTCTTCCTGCTGCAGTACTGGCTGCCCGAGACCGCCGGCTTTCCGAAGAGCCGGTGGTGGATGGATCAGCTCGCCCCGCTGGCGTCGACCTGGCTGACCAGTCGGGGCGAGCCCCAGGTCCCGATCCAGGCGAGTTCCGGCCTGGCGCCGCTGGTCATGCTGGTCACGGGCATCGGCATGATCTACCTGTCCCGCACCCACCAGTGGTGGCGCCGGGTCGCCTTCCTGGTGACCGCCGGTCTCGGCATGCTGGCCGGCCTCGGCATCCTGGTCCGGCTGCTGTCCACCGGGGGCAACCGCACCTCCACCCTCAGCGTGATGCTGCTGGTGCTGTGGCTGATCGCCGCCGGGATCACCGCCTCGCAGGGCTGGCAGGACCGGATGGGCTCCCCGCCGCCGAAGAACTGGCGCAGCGGGCTGCCCATGCTGGTCGGCCACGCCCTGTTCTTCCCACTGCCGGTCGCGGCCGGCCGCTGGTTCTTCGGCCCGGGGCTGCGGGACGCAGCGGTCCAGCTGCAGGGCAACTCCGTGGCGCTCCGCCAGGCCGGGTTGTGGACGGTGAGCACCCTCTGGCTCTACCTGAGCGGTCTGCTGATCTGCGTCACGATCTGGGTGGTCTACCGGTGGTGGCCGCTGCGCGCCGGCACCCAGGTCACCGGGCTGCTGATCGCCCTGGCGGTGATGTTGATCATCCTGGGCGGCATCGGCTGGCAGGCGGGGGCGCTGGCCGGGCTGCGGGCGACCCAGCTGACGCGGTTCAGCCCCGAGGGCGAGTCCTTCACCTGCGCCGCCTGGGCGAGCAAGCCCCCGAACCTGAACCAGCCCGCCCGGACCCTCACCCTCAGCGGGGCCGGCTGCCAGACCGTGACCGCCTTCGCCGGCTACCGGGAGGTGGTCAGCCGAAAGGCGGACATCTCGCTGTCCCCGATCGAAGCGCGAACCCCCGAGGACCGGCCGATCGACAGCCGCGACGTCGGCGCTCGGTACGACGACATCGTGGTGATCGCGGCCACCGACCATGTCGATCGCACCCCGACCCGACTGGTCGGGCTGCGGCTGACCGACACCGTTCAGGTGTGGCAGCTGGACTGCGCCGAGGACCTCCGGGTCCGCTTCGCGCTGGTCGCGGCGGGCGACAACCCCGGACTGGGCCACATCACCGAGGACGAGACCAAGCCGGCCGTGGTGATCCGCTGCGGCGGCAAGACCAGGGCACTCGACCCCCGGACCGGCAAGTAGGTCGGCTTCCCGCTCGTCTCCCAGCTGTCGCGCCCGCCTTCTCGTGCTGTTCTCGCACCCGTCGCGCTCTGAGCGCTGCTCGGGTGCTCGAACAGCGCCACGCCTCGCCGCTCACCGCTGCGTGACCGCGGTCAACCTGCCGTCCCGGAGCAGGACGGCGGCGGCGCCCTGTTCGTCGGTGCGCAGCACGGTCATGCCCAGTGATCGGGCGAGGGAGACCGTACGCGGGGCGGGGTGGCCGTAGTCGTTGTCCCGGCCGGCGCTGGCGATGGCCAGGCGGGCACCCGTGGCGGCGAAGAACGCGGGGTCCTGCCGGGCGGAGCCATGGTGCGGGATCTTCAGCACGTCGGCCCGCAGGTCCACGCCCCGTGACACCAGAGCCGCCTGGCCCGGCGGTTCCAGATCCCCGGTGAGCAGGATGCGCAGACCTTCAGCCTCCACCCGCAGGACCAGGCTGCTGTCGTTCTCCCCCGCCGAGTCCTCGACGGGGGCGGGCGGGGTGATCGGCCCGAGGACCTCGAGGGTCGCCTCCCCCGCCTGCACCGCCGTTCCCGGTGGCGGCACCCGGACTGCAAGCTGCCGGGACGCTGCCGCCGCCTGCACCTCACGGGCCTCAGCCGGTGGCGAGGCCAGCGCACTGACCCAGACCTCGCCGACCGCCCGACCGGCCAGCACGCCGCCCAACCCGTCGACGTGGTCGGCGTGGAAGTGGGTCAGCACCAGGATCGGCACCGACCGGACCCCGAGCTGGTCCAGGCAGCGCCGCATCGGCACCGGGTCCGGGCCCGTGTCCACCACCACGGCGGCGCCGGCCCCCCCCCCCGACCCCACACCCTCCCCCAGCCCGCCCGAGCCCCCCCCGCCGCGCCACCCC
>CAXTVE010000337.1:0-3752 GCA_964247485.1 uncultured Propionibacteriaceae bacterium | reverse complement strand
GGATCAGGGTGGGGCGGCCGGCGGACCTCGTCGTCTTCGCCCCCGCCGAGTCCTTCGTGGTCGACCCGATGGCGCTGCAGCACAAGAACCCGATCACCCCGTACGCGGGGCGCACGCTCACCGGAGTGGTCCGTCAGACTTACCTGCGGGGCGAGCGGGTGGTCACGGGCGACCGGCCGCGCGGCCGCCTGCTGACCCGGACCTGAACGGCGGCTTCTCGGGGTTTCAGGGGGTCGCCCCCCTGAGGATTGAGAGGAGGAGCATGCCCGACTTCACGCGCTATCCCGACCTGGCCTCGCGCGACCTGGCCGGGAGCGTGATAGCCGCCAACGACGAGCTGTTCGCGCCGCGGCAGAACCTGATCGTGCCGCAGGCGCCCACCCATGAGGTGGCGGCGTTCGGGCACACCGGAAAGATCTACGACGGCTGGGAGACCCGGCGGCGGCGTACGCCCGGCTTCGACTGGGCGGTCGTGCGGCTCGGCGTACCGGGGATCATCCACGGGGTGGTGGTCGACACCGCGTTCTTCAAGGGCAACTACCCGCCGTACGTCTCGGTCGAGGCGACCTCGGTCGAGGGCTACCCGGAGGCCGAGGTGTTCGACCGCGTGGCGTGGACGCCCCTGGTGGCGAAGTCGCCGTGCGAGGGCGACACCGAGAACTACTACCCGGTCGACAACCCGCTCCGCTGGACCCACGTGCGGCTGAACATCTTCCCCGACGGAGGCGTGGCGCGGTTCCGGGTGCACGGCGAGGTGGTGGTCGACCCGCGCTACCTGACCACCACGGTCGACCTGCTGGCCCAGGAGAACGGCGGCCGGCTGGTCGACACCTCCGACGCCTTCTACTCCTCGCCGGAGAACCTGATCCTGACCCACCGGGCCCGGCTGATGGGCGAGGGCTGGGAGAACGCGCGGCGGCGCGGGCCGGGCAACGATTGGGCCGTGTTCCGCCTCGGCACCCGCGGCGAGCCCACGCTGGTGGAGGTGGACACCTCCTACTTCATCGGCAACGCCCCGGGCGAGGTGCGGCTCAGCGCCGTGGACGAGACGTCGGCCGAGCTGACCGACCCGGCGGCGTGGTGGGACGTCGTCCCGCGTACGCCGGTGCTGGTCGACACGCGGCACCGGTTCCTGGTGCCGGAGCGGCGGACGGCGACGCACCTGCGCCTCGACGTCTATCCCGACGGCGGGCTGACCCGGCTGCGCTGCTTCGGCGAGCTGCCGGAGGAGGTGCGCCTCGATCTCTACGAGCGGTTCTGGGCGGTGCTGCCGGTCGAGCACCAGGAGTTCCTCGCGGCGCACCCGAACGACCCGAGGCTGGCGCCGCCCGCCGACCACACCTCGGGCTGAGCGCCGCCCGCTCGCCGGTCTGACAGCGGACGACCACCCCGTTCGCCGGACGTCAGCGGCGGGGGACGGGGCCCCTGGTGTGGTGCACGGCACGGTTCGTCGGCGGGGGCGTGGGTAACTCGGAGGGGAAATCTACTTTTCGAGAGGAACATCCGTGGTTGTTCAGAACTTTCCGTCCCGGGCCCTGCACGACGTGGGCCTGTCCGCCTGGTTCGGCGGCACCCTCGCCAACGCCGTCAGCCTGAACAAGGCCGCCGGCGCCGCCACCCGTTCCAGTGACGCCGGCCGGGTGACCAACGTCGGTTGGAACGCCTGGGTCCCGGTCAACGCCGTCGCGATCGGCGCGCACCTCGTGGGCGCCGTCGGTCAGCTGCAGGGCAACAAGGGTCGGCTGGCCGCACAGCAGGGCGTGGCCACCATGTCGGTGGTCAAGACCGTGCTGACCGTGGCCGCGCTCGGGGCCACGGCGTACAGCCGGGTGCTGGGGCGCAAGGTGGCCGAGCAGCTGGACGTGCCGGTCGAGTCCGGCACCGAACCGTCCGCCGCGACGCCGCCGGACGTGGCCAAGGCGCAGCAGCAGCTGAAGGTCGTGCAGTGGGTCATCCCGGCTATCACCGGGGCGCTGGTCGTCGTCACCGCGTACGCCGGCGAGCAGCAGCGTCCGGAGCCGGTCAAGGAAGGCGTGCTGGCGCGGCTGAACCCGCTCAGCTAGGTCTGACCCTGAGCCGGGCGTCCCATCGGGGCGTCCGGCTCAGCTGCGTAACGGCTCCTCCCACGTGCGTTCGAGGTCCTGCCTGGCCTGACGGGCCAGCAGGGAGCGCCGTCTGCCGATCGGTCGCCGGCCTCATCTCGCGCACGGCTCGGCCACCGTCGGGTAACGACCGGTGGGGCGGCGAGCCGGGCCGGTCTCGATGTCGTAACTCGACAGTTCCGTGGCCGTGGCTGCGGAAGACTCCCGGGCTATGTCCTTTCGCTCGGGTCTCCTCGCCGGCCTCACCACCCTCGCCCTGCTGGTCGCACCGACCGCCGCCGCCGCCGAGCCTGGCGACCCACCGGTCGACTCGCTCACGCCCCCCGCGATCCAGGGCAGCGTCCGTGTCGGTTCGACGCTCACGTCCACCGAGCCGGTGTGGTCCGAGACGGGCGTGACGACGACGTACCAGTGGCTGCGCGGCGATGCGCCGGCCCCGGATCAAGACCCGACCGACGATGCCTACACGTTGACCGCTGCCGACCTCGGCCTCCCGATCACCGTCGTGGCCACCGGCACGAAGCCGGGGTTCTCCGACGGACAGGCGGCATCGACGCCGGTCGGTCCGGTCCAGCCCGGGGTCTTCAGCGCTCGCCACGTGCCCAGGATCACGGGCCAGGCCCGAGTGGGCCGGACGCTGTCGGTCGTGCCGCCGGTCTGGACGCAGGCCGGTGTCGCCACCAGGTACCAGTGGCGAAGGGGCAGCATGGCGGTCTCCAGCGGCCCGACGTACCTGCTCAAGGCGGCCGACGTCGGCCAGAGGATCACCGCCCGGGCGACGGGGACCAAGCTCGGCTACCGCGAGGCGATCGCCGATGCGGCCCCGACGGCCGAGGTCAGGAAGGTCCCGGCGACGGTGACGGTGCGCGGGACGTCGCCGAAGGTCGGCGCGCTGAGGCTGTCGATCACGGTGTCGGCGCCCGGCGAGACGGTTCCCAGGGGCTCGGTGTTGCTCAAGCGGGGCACGAAGGTGCTGAAGGGCAGGCTGACCCTCACCGGCGGCAAGGCGAGCTACTCCGCCACCGGGATCAAGCCGGCGCGCTACACCTACTCGGTTCGTTACGCCGGCACCTCACGCATCGCCGGGGACACCGGCTCCGTTGCCGTGTCGATCAAGGCCAAGACCAGGCCCACCATCACCCTGAAACCGACGACCAGCGTGGGCAAGGCCCGGATCGGCATCACGGTGACCGCCGCCAAGCAGGCGCCGCTCGGGGGTACGGCGTACGTCAAGGAGGGCCGCCGCACGCTCAAGTCGTCGATCAAGGTCGTCCGTGGCAAGGCCACCTTCAGCACCAGCGGCGTCAAGGCCGGCCGGCACACCTACCTGGTCGGCTATCGCGGTACCAGCCAGGTCCGCTCCGGCACCAGGTCGGTCACGGTCAGGGTGCCGGCACCGGCCAAGCTCGTGCGATACCCCAACTGCGCGGCCCTCAACAGGGTGCACCCGCACGGCGTCGGCCGGTCGAACGCCAAGGACAAGACCAGCGGCGCGCCGCCGGTGACCACCTTCCTGCGCAACACCAGGCTCTACGAGCTCAACACCGGTCGGGACCGCGACGATGACGGCGTCGCCTGCGAGAAGCGCTAACGGCCAGCAGCCCGGGGCCGGCGGCGGAGGAGGACGCCGGCGAGCAGGCCGCCCAGCAC
>CAXTVE010000336.1:0-3760 GCA_964247485.1 uncultured Propionibacteriaceae bacterium | reverse complement strand
TCGAGCGCTTCTGCAGCTCGCTGGCCAGCTTGACCCGCTGCGCCTCGCCGCCGGAGAGGGTGGGGGCGGGCTGGCCGAGCCGTACGTAGCCCAACCCGACCTCGACGAGGGTCTTCAGGTGCCGGTTGATCGCCGGGATGGCCGCGAAGAAGTCGGCCGCCTCCTCGATCGACAGGTTCAGGATCTCGGAGATCGACTTCCCCTTGTAGTGCACCTCGAGGGTCTCCCGGTTGTACCGGGCGCCGTGGCAGACCTCGCACGGCACGTAGACGTCGGGCAGGAAGTTCATCTCGATCTTGATCGTGCCGTCGCCGGTGCAGTTCTCGCAGCGGCCGCCCTTGACGTTGAAGGAGAACCGGCCCGGCTGGTAGCCGCGGACCTTCGCCTCCGGGGTCTCGGCGAACAACCGCCGCATGTGATCGAACACCCCGGTGTAGGTGGCCGGGTTGGACCGCGGCGTACGCCCGATCGGCGACTGGTCGACGTGGATGATCTTGTCGATCTCATCGGCGCCGGTGATCGAGCGGTGCCGGCCGGGCACCTCGCGGGCGTTGTAGATCCGCTTGGCCAGCGCCGTGTAGAGGATGCTGTTGACCAGGGTGGACTTACCGGAGCCCGAGACGCCGGTGACCGCGATCAGCTGGCCGAGCGGGAACGAGACCGTGACGTTGCGCAGGTTGTGCTCGACGGCGTTGTGCACCGTCACCACCCGGCTCTTGGTCCGCGGCCGGCGGGTGGCCGGCAGCGGGATCGACCGGCGGCCGGACAGGTACATCCCGGTGAGCGAGTCCGGGTGGGTCAGCAGCCCCTCGACCGGCCCCGAGTGCACCACGTGCCCACCGTGCTCCCCGGCACCGGGACCGATGTCGACCGCCCAGTCGGCGACCCGGATGGTGTCCTCGTCGTGCTCCACCACGATCAGGGTGTTGCCGAGGTCGCGCAGCCGGATGAGGGTCTCGATCAGCCGCCGGTTGTCCCGCTGGTGCAGGCCGATGCTCGGCTCGTCCAGCACGTAGAGCACCCCGACCAGCCCGGAGCCGATCTGGGTGGCCAGCCGGATCCGCTGGGCCTCGCCGCCGGACAGGCTGGCCGTCGGCCGGCTCAGCGACAGGTAGTCCAGGCCCACGTCCAGCAGGAACTTCAGCCGCTCGTTGATCTCCTTGAGCACCCGCTCGGCGATCTGCCGCTCCCGGTCGGTCAGCTCGAGCTGGCGCAGGAAGGCCGCCGCCTCGTCGATCGACATGGTGGCGATCTCGGCGATGTTGCGCCCCCCGATGGTCACCGCCAGCGAGGTCGGCTTCAGCCGGGCGCCCTTGCAGGCCCGGCACGGCACCTCCCGCATGTATCCCGCGAAGCGCTCCCGGGACGTGTCGGTCTCGGCCTCGGCGTGCCGCCGCTCGATGTAGGAGACGACCCCCTCGTACTTGGCGTTGTAGCTGCGCTCCCGGCCGTAGCGGTTCTTGTAGCGCACGTGCACCTGGCCCGGCACGCCGTTCAGCAGCACCTCGCGGGCGGCGGCCGGCAGCCGGTGCCAGGGCATCGTCATGCTGAACCCGGCGCTCTCGGCCAATGACTCGATCAACCGGTTGAAGTAGTCGGCGACATGCGCCGAAGCCCACGGGGCGATGGCCCCGTCCGCCAGGCTCTTCTCGTCGTCCGGCACGACCAGCTCGGGGTCGACCTCCATCCGGGTGCCCAGCCCGTGGCACTCCGGGCAGGCCCCCCACGGCCCGTTGAAGGAGAACTGTCGCGGCTCGAGCTCATCGATCGCGATGTCGTGGCCGTTCGGACAGGCCATCTTCTCCGAGTAGCTGCGCTCCCGGTCGGCGTCCTTGGCGTCCAGGTCGACGAAGTCGATGGCCACCACGCCCTGGGCCAGGCCGAGCGCCGTCTCCACCGAGTCGGTCAGCCGCTGCTTCACCGAGGGCTTGGTGGCCAGCCGGTCGACGATGACCTCGATGGTGTGCTTGTACTTCTTGTCCAGGATCGGCGGGTCGGTCAGCTGGACCACCTCGCCGTCCACCCGAGCCCGGCTGAAGCCCTCGGACGCGAGCTCGCGGAAGACCTCTGCGTACTCCCCCTTGCGGCCCCGCACCACCGGCGCGAGCACCTGGAACCGGGTGCCCTCCGGCAGGGCCAGCAACCGGTCCACGATCTGCTGCGGCGACTGGCGGCTGATCGGGGCGGAGCAGACCGGGCAGTGCGGCCGCCCGGCCCGTGCGTACAGCAGGCGGAGATAGTCGTAGACCTCGGTGATGGTGCCCACCGTCGAGCGAGGGTTGCGGCTGGTCGACTTCTGGTCGATGGAGACAGCCGGCGACAGGCCCTCGATGAAGTCGACGTCCGGCTTGTCCATCTGGCCGAGGAACTGGCGGGCGTACGCCGACAGCGACTCCACGTAGCGGCGTTGGCCCTCGGCGAAGATGGTGTCGAAGGCCAGACTGGACTTGCCCGATCCCGACAGCCCGGTGAACACGATGAGTGCGTCCCGCGGGAGGTCGAGGGAGATGTTCCGCAGGTTGTGTTCCCGCGCCCCGCGTACGACCAGCCGCTCAGTCACGGTCGTCATCGTATGTGCCGCCACCGACAGTTTCCGTCGGCGCCGGGGTCGCCCCGTCCTCACTCACGGCGTCAGCCGCTAGCGTGTGTCGCATGACACAGACCGAGACTGCGGCGGGCCAGCTGGACAGGCTGCGCGGACTGGTCACCACGTCGACATCCCGGCTGCTGGGCGACACCATCGCGGTCGGCGACGAGGACTGGCGGGCCCCCAGCCGGCTCCCCGGCTGGAGCCGCGGCCACGTGGCCACCCACATCGCCCGGCAGGCCGACGGCCTGGTCCGGCTGGCCGGCTGGGCCCGGTCGGGCGAGCGCGAGGAGATGTACGCCTCGGCCGAGCAGCGGACGGCCGACATCGACGCCGGCTCCGGTCGCAGCGGGCTGGAGCTGCAGATAGACCTGGACACCACCGCCGGCCGACTGGACGAGGCTTTCGACAGCCTCGACGAACCGGCGTGGGACGCGGTGGTCCAGCTGCGCGGGGGGGCGCAGGTGCCGGCCCGGCTACTCCCGCTGGCCCGGCTGCTCGAGGTGGTCATCCATCACGTCGACCTGGACATCGGCTTCGAGGTCGAGCACATCGAGAGCCCGACCGCCGAGTGGCTGCTCGAGTGGAGCGCGTTCCGGCTGCGGGAGCGGGACGAGTTCCCCCGGCTGGACCTCACCTCGGACTCGGGTTTCGCCATCTCGGTCGGCAGCGCCGGAGCTCCGCTGGCGATCCGCGGCAGCAGTGCCAACCTGCTCGGCTGGCTGACGACACGGGCCGACAGCTCGGCCGTCCACGGCGGCGACGGGCTCCGCCTGCCGGCGTTCTAGAGAGGGAGCAGCGATGCCAGGACTTCACCACGTCGAGCCCGGTGGGAACCCGCTCGTGCTGCGGCTGTCCGCCACGGTGACCGCGACCAAGGTCAGCGTGGGCCCGATGGACAACAATGCCTATCTGCTGCAGGCCCGTGGGGGGGCCACGGTCCTCGTGGACGCGGCCAACGACGCCGGGCGCCTGCTCAAGATCCTCGGGGACGAACCGGTGGACACGATCATCACCACCCACCGCCACTCCGACCACTGGCAGGCCCTGGCCGCCGTGGCGGAGGCCACCGGCGCGCGACTGGTCGCCGGGCGGCCCGACGCCGAGGCGATCGTGCACGACGCGGGGGTGAGCGGGGTGCAGGGGGTCTGGGACGGGGACACGGTGCCCCTG
>CAXTVE010000335.1:0-3768 GCA_964247485.1 uncultured Propionibacteriaceae bacterium | reverse complement strand
CTCCACAGCCCGTCCGGGCCCTCGTAGGGCGCCCACGCCGGGCGGTCCAGCCGCCCGCCGACCGGGTGCGACAGCACCGGCAGCAGCACGCGTACGCGGTGGGCGGCCAGCCAGGCCACCAGCTGCAGGGTGGCCGGCTCGGAGCCGGCCGAGAGATAGGCGGCCACGGTGTCGGGCATCCGGGCCCCGAGCGAGGACTGCATGAGCTCCAGCCGGGCGGCGTCGTCGCGGTCGCGCGAACGCGCAGGGCGGGCGTCGCGGCGGAACTGGATCGCCTTGCGCAGGGTCGACTTCGCACCCTGGAGGGCGGCGTCGTCGACGGCCTGATCCGGCTGGAGCACCGGGACAGCCTATCCAGGGGCGGGAACACCAGCTCGACCGGTGGTATGACGCAGCACGAGCCGGGTCGGCAGCGTCACCGCCCGCTGCGGGGTCTCGCCCGCGACCAGAGCCAGGGCGAGCGCGGCGGCCTGCCGGCCCAGCTCCGCCACCGGCTGGGCCATGGTGGTCAACCCGAAGGTGCCGGCCATGGCGTTGTCGTCGAAGCCGACCACCGACAGGTCCTCCGGTGTCCGCAGGCCCATCCGCCACAGTCCGGCCAGCACCCGTAGGGCGAGGTCGTCGGACTCCACCAGCAGTGCGGTCGGCGGGTCGGGGGCGCTGAGCAGCTGGCTCACCGCGCGGGCCGCGTCGGCCCGGCGGGTGAGGACCACCCGCCGGTCCCGGGCGGGCACCCCGGCTGCGGTCAGCGCCGACCGGTAACCGTCCACCCGCCGGGCCGAGCTGGGTCGGGCGGCCGGATCGTGGGTGTGGCCGACGAAGGCGATCCGCCGGTGGCCGAGGTTGACCAGGTGCTGGGCGGCCGCAGTGGCACCGGCGACGTCGTCGATCGCCACCGACGCCGACCCGCGGTGGCGCTGATTGACGAAGACCAGCGGCACGGCCAGGTCCTGCAAGCGCTGTCGCTGGGCCCCGGTCAGCTCCAGGGACCCGACGATCAGCGCGTCCGCGTTGCGTCGCGCGGGCAGGGTGGCGAAGAAGGCGTCCCGCTCGCCGGTGCTCAGCGTGCGGTAGATCAGCAGCTCCTGGCCGCGGTCGTGCAGGACCGCGTACAGGGCATCGAGCAGGCAGCCGTTGAACCAGGTCCCCAGCGACCCGCTGAGCAGCACCGCCACCCGGTCCAGCCGGCCAGAGGCCAGGCTGGACGCCGCCCGGGACACCGCGAAGTCCAGGTCGGCGGCCGCCTGTCGCACCCGGTCCAGCGTCGCGGGGGAGACCAGGGTCGAGCCGCGCAGGGCCCGGGAGACCGTGGCCACCGACACCCCGGCGCGCTCGGCCACGTCAGCCATGCTGGACCGGTCCCGGTTGGTGTTGGCGGCCATGGGTCGTAGGCTAATGCAAGCGCTGTCATCTGCCGCGCTCCCGGCTGCCTCCACCCCCTCCGACGTAAGGAATGCTGCGCCATGACCGACCAGGTGCTGCTCGCCGCCGACCCCGCCCTCGCCGCCGACTGGTGGCGTCAGGCGTGCGTCTATCAGATCTACCCGCGCAGCTTCGCCGACAGCAACGGCGACGGCATCGGCGACATCCCGGGGGTGACGTCCCGGATCGGCTACCTGGCCGAGCTGGGGGTCGACGCGATCTGGCTCAGCCCGTTCTACCCCTCGGCACTGGCCGACGGCGGCTACGACGTGGACGACTACCGCGACGTCGCTCCGGAGCTCGGCACCCTGGCCGACTTCGACGCGATGGTCGCGGCCGCGCACGCCGCGCGGATCAAGGTGATCGTCGACATCGTGCCCAACCACACCTCGAACCGGCACGCCTGGTTCGTCGAGGCGCTGGCCTCGCCGCCCGGTTCGGCGGCCCGCGCGCGCTACATCTTCCGCGACGGCACCGGGCCGGACGGGTCGCTGCCGCCGACGGACTGGCCGTCGCACTTCGGCGGGCCCGCGTGGACCCAGGTGCCCGACGGCCAGTGGTACTGCCACCTGTTCGCGCCCGAGCAGCCCGACCTCGACTGGAGCAACCCGGAGGTGTGGGCCGACTTCCGCACCACCCTGCGCTTCTGGGCCGACCGGGGCGTCGACGGCTACCGGGTCGACGTCGCCCACGCGCTGGCCAAGGACCTGTCCGAGCCGCTGCGCAGCAAGCCAGAGCTGTACGACAGCCTGGGCATCGACGGCAACGACGTGCTGTTCGACCGCGACGAGGTGCACGACATCTACGCCGACTGGCGGACGGTGTTCGACGAGTACGACCCGCCGCGGACCGCGGTGGCCGAGGCGTTCGCCCGCTCCGAGCGCCGGGCCCTGTACGCCCGCCCGACCGGGCTGGGCCAGGCGTTCAACTTCGACCTGCTCGAAGCCGACTTCGATGCTGACCAGGTCCGGGAGGTCATCACCTGCTGCCTGACCGAGGCCGCCCGGACCGGCTCGTCGTCGACCTGGGTGCTCTCCAACCACGACGTCGTCCGGCACGCCTCGCGGTACGCCCTGCCCGCCGGGGTCGACCTCGAGGCCTGGCTGATGAGCGACGGCGCCCTCCCGCGCCCGGACGCGGCCGCCGGTCTGCGCCGGGCCCGCGCGGCGACCCTGCTGATGCTGGCTCTGCCGGGCTCGTCCTACCTCTACCAGGGCGAGGAGCTCGGTCTCCCCGAGGTGGCGGACCTGCCGGCCGCAGCCCTGCAGGACCCGATCTGGCGGCGCACCCGGAACGCCGAGAAGGGCCGCGACGGCTGCCGGGTGCCGCTGCCCTGGACCGCCGCGGGCGGCTCCTACGGCTTCGGCGCCGGGACCACCTGGCTGCCGCAGCCGACCGGGTTCTCCGCGTACGCGGTGTCCGCGCAGGACGGGCAGCCGGCGTCCACGCTGGAGCTGTACCGGGAGGCCCTGCGGGTACGACGCCAGCTGCAGGGCGCCGAGGAGCTGCAGTGGGTGTCGACCCCGGACCCGCAGGTGCTGCACGTCGTCCGCCCGGGCGGGTGGCACTGCGTCGCGAACTTCGGCGCGGCGCCGGTGGCGCTGCCGGACGGCGTGGTGCGGGTGGCCAGCGCACCGCTGACCGACGGCCGGCTGCCGGGGGAGAGCACGGTCTGGCTCACCGAGTGGCCGCAGGACTGAGCGCCGACGCACAGGGTAGTCCCTGTCCATGCCGGTGTGGTTGGAGGCAGGACTGTGGGGCCTGTTAGCCGGGGGTGCCCTGGTGGTGGGTGCCGCCGTGGCCTGGTTCGTCCCCAGGCTGCCGAGCGGCCTCGTGGCGGCCGTGATGGCCTTCGGGTCCGGGGTGCTGATCTCCGCCCTGGCCTTCGAGCTGGTCTCCGACGCCGAGGAGCAGGGCGGTCTGCTGCCGACGGCCGTCGGCTTCCTGGTCGGCGCCGCGGTCTACGTGGCGGCCAACGTCGCCCTGGCCCGGCGCGGGGCCCGGCACCGGAAGCGGTCGCAGCAGCAGCAGCCCAGCGAGGGCGAGTCCGGCGGGAGCGGCGCGGCCATCGCGATCGGCGCCCTGCTGGACGGTGTGCCGGAGTCGGTCGTGCTGGGTCTGTCGCTCTTCGGCGGCGGGGGCGTCGGGGTGTCAGTGCTGGCGGCCATCGCCATCTCCAACCTGCCTGAGGGCCTGTCCAGCGCCTCGGGGATGAAGAACGCGGGCCGGTCGGCGCGCTACGTGTTCGGCGTCTGGTTCGGGATCGCCTTGGCGTCCGGTCTGGCCGCGCTGGTCGGCGCGCTGCTGCTGCAGGACGCGTCCGGCGGCCCCCGAGCGGGGCGCACC
>CAXTVE010000334.1:0-3797 GCA_964247485.1 uncultured Propionibacteriaceae bacterium | reverse complement strand
CGGGTGGCCATGGTCGCCGACCTCGGCAACCCGCTCTACCCCGAGCTGATGGGTCCGGTGCACGCCGCGCTGGAGCAGCACGGGTACCGGCTGGTGCTGTTCGCCGAGGACGAGAACACCGACGAGGCGGCCGCGTACGACCGGCTGTTCGACCAGTCCATCGACGGCGTCGTGCTGACCACGACCCGGTTGAACTCGACGCTGCCGGCCGCGCTGACCCGCCGCCGGGTCCCGTACGTGATGCTGAACCGGACGGTCCCCGGGGCCGAGGCGCTGAGCTGCGTCGCCGACAACGTCGGGGGAGCCCGCCAGGTCGGCCAGCGCTTCGTGACCGACGGGCACCGCCGGATCGCCGCGCTGCTGGGCCCCGAGCAGACCTCCACCGGCCGGGACCGGGAACGCGGCTTCCACGACGCCCTGGCCGAGGCCGAGGTGGCGCTGCCCGAGCGGTACGTCCGGCGCGACTGGTTCACCTACGCCTCCGGCTATACGGGCATGAAGCGCCTGCTGGCCGAGCGCCCGGCCCCGACCGCGGTCTTCTGCGCCAACGACCAGGTCGCCGTCGGGGCCATCAACGCAGCGACCGAGCTCGGTGTCCGCGTCCCCGACGACATCGCGGTCATCGGCTTCGACGATCTGCCGATGGCGAGCTGGCCGGTGTTCGCTCTGACCACCGTCCGGGTCGCGTTCGACCAGATGAGCCGGGCGGTCATCGACCTGCTGGTCGGCCAGCTGACCGGTGTCGAGGCGGCGGGGCCGCACGTCTTCGGCACCGAGCTGGTGCTCCGTGCCACCCACGGTCCTGCTCCATCGCGGTCGTGAACCGCGCGGCCGCCGTCGTGCGTCTGGTCACCATCGTCGATCTCGACCGTGACGACTTCGATGCCCGGGAGCTGTCTGTGTCGGCCCGCCTTGACGCCGTGCTCGCGGACGGTCGACGGGTGCTCCTGCTCGACGACCGTGGCTGGGGCATCTCGGGCCCGCCGGATGTCTGGGCGAGCACCTCGATGGAAGAGCTCGACTTCACGGCGCGCACGGTCGTCGGCCCCGACGAGCCGCCGGCTGGACGCACGCACCAGGAGGAGGCGGCCCGGCACTGGGCCGCGCTGGCGGTCACCCTCCAGCGGCAGGGGGTGGCGGTCGAGGGCTCCGAGCTGCCGCGACTGCCGCACGACGTGGTGTTGAGCGAGCGGCTGCTCGCCCGCCTCAGGCCGTGACCAGGGCGGCGCCCTCGGCCAGGGTCGCCAGCTTGGCGTAGACGATGTCCGGATCCACGGCGCCGAACCCGGCGAAGGTGGAGAACCCGCAGTCGGTGCCGGCGATCACCCGCTCCGCGCCGACCAGCTCGACGAAGCCGCGTACGCGAAGGGCCACCACCTTGGGGTGCTCGATGAAGTTGGTGGTCGAGTCGATCACCCCGGGGATCAGCACCTTGTCGTCCGGAATCGACGCCCGGTGCTCGACGAAGGCCTCCAGGTCGTGCTGGTGGCGGGGGTTCGCGGTCTCGAACAGCAGCCCGGCCGGCTTGGCGCGCAGCAGCACGGGCAGGATCGTGGCCATCTCGACGTCGCGGTGGTGCGGCCCCTCGTAGTTCCCCCAGCACACGTGCATCCGGGTCCGCTCGGCCGGCACGTTGCGCAGCGCGGCGTTCAGCACCTCGATGTGGCGGCCGATCCGCAGCAGGTACGCGGCGTCGTCGCGGTCGGCGTACATCATGTGCCGGCCCAGTCCGAGGTCGGGGCTGTCCAGCTGCAGCACCAGCCCGGCCGCGACGATCGCCTCGTACTCGGGCCGCATCGCCTCGGCCAGCGCCTCCAGGTAGGCGTCGTCGTCGGGGTAGTGGTCGTTGGGCTGGAAGAGGGCGATCACCCCGGGGGAGGCCGCGTTCATGAACCCGGCCGGCTGCCCGTGCCGTTCCCGGGCCGCCGCGAAGCGATGCAGATCGGCCGCCAGCGGCTCCAGGGTGCTCGGCCTGACCTCGCCGACGCAGCGCGGCCGCCGGTAGGTCGGGGTGCCCCCGCTGCTGGCCTGCCGAGCCAGGAAACCGGGGTAGTCCTGCAGGTCGGCCGGCGGCCGGCGCGGCGAGTCGCCGTCGAAGCCGGTGATCCGGTCCTTGATGTAGGTGGCGTAGCTGATCTTGCTCATCTCGCCGTCGGAGACCAGGCCGATGCCCGCCGCGACCTGCCGGCCGACCGCGTCGTCCACCGCATCCGCCACGACCGCGTCGAACCTGTCCGGGTCGACCTCTTCGCCCCGCTCGGCGGCGAAGATCAGCTCGGTGACCTCCGCCGACCGGGGCAGCGAGCCGACGTGGGTGGTCTGGATCGTCGCCCGTGCCGTCACGCGTTCCTCCTCGGTCTTGCCAGGATGCGGACCGCCACCCTAGCGTTATACGTATGCATCTCACCACCCAGGACCGCGCCCTGATCAGCGGCACCGTGACGACCGTACGCGAACCCGACCGGCCGGACGTGTCGGCCCAGTCCGACCCGCAGGTCAGCGCGACCGTCTCGGCGATGCTGTCCGAGATCGAGCGCGACGGGCTCGCGGCCGTCCGCCGCTACGCCGAGCAGCTCGACGGTTGGACCGGGGCCGAGGACTTCGAGGTCCCCGCCGACCAGGTCGAGGCCCTGACCGCCGACTTGCCCGCCGACCTCCGGGCCGCGCTGGACGCCGGGGCCGAGCGCACCCGGCGCTTCGCCGAGATGCAACGGGCGCACCTGACCGACTTCGAGGACGAGGTCATCCCCGGTGTGGTCTGCGGGCAGAAGTACATCCCGGTCGGCAACGTCGGCGCCTACCTGCCGGCGGGCCGCTTCCCCCTGCTGGCCAGCGCGTTCATGACCGTCGGGGTCGCCCGCGCCGCCGGCGTGCCCAACGTGGTCAGCTGCACCCCGCCGTCGCGACAGGGTCGGCCGCACCCGGCGGTGCTCTATGCGGCCCGGGCCTCCGGCGCGGAGCGCATCTTCGCCCTCGGCGGGGTGCAGGCCCTGGCCGCGATGGCGTACGGGCTGCTCGACGGCCGGCCCGCCGACATGATCGTCGGGGCCGGGAACGCGTACGTCGCCGAGGCCAAGCGCCAGCTCTACGGGCAGGTCGGCATCGACGTGCTCGCCGGACCTTCGGAGGTGGCGGTGATCGCCGACGACACCGCCACCGCGGAGATGGTCGCGGCCGACCTGCTCGCCCAGGCCGAGCACGGCCCGAGCTCGCCGGCGTGCCTGGTCACCACCTCCGCAGAGCTGGCCGCGGCCGTCGAGGTCGAGATCGAGCGGCAGCTGGCGGGTCTCGCCACCCGCGACATCGCCGGCGCCGCCTGGCGGGACTGGGGTTCGATCTACGTCGCGGACTCGCCCAAGACCGCGGTGGAGGTGATGGACCGGCTGGCCCCGGAGCACCTGGAGATCCTGGCCGCCGACCCCGACTTCTACCTCGAGCACCTGCGCAACTACGGCTCCCTGTTCCTCGGCCCGTGGTCCACCGTCGCGTACGCGGACAAGGGCATGTCCGGCACGAACCACGTGCTGCCCACCGGGCGGGCCGCCCGCTACACCGGCGGGCTCTCGGTCACCGGCTACCTGAAGCAGCTCACCTACCAGCGCGCGGCGAGAGAGGCGACGCATCCCCAGGCCGAGCTGGTCGTCACCATCGCCGACTTCGAGGAGATGCCCGGCCACCGCGACAGCGCGCAGCTGCGGCTCGACCTGCTCACGCGCACCCCCTAACGCCGAGGTTTTGGGGCCCCCGGGGGGGGGGGGGGGGGGCCCCGGGGGGGCCGGGGGGGGGGGGGGGGGGGG
>CAXTVE010000333.1:0-3798 GCA_964247485.1 uncultured Propionibacteriaceae bacterium | reverse complement strand
TTTAAAGATCTGGATCATCCGTCCCGATGCACCGCTCGGGGGTGGCCCCGGCGGCGGGGGAGGAGGGCAGGAAGGCCGGGCCCCGGGGCGTCGATCCCATCCCGGAGAGGTCGTCCCTCGGCTCGGTCATGTTCCGACCACGGTAGCGCAGCGGCTGAGCCGACCGAGGGCTCGCAACCGGGGTTATCCACAGCCCCCGGTCCTGCCCGAACGTCGTCCACAGGTTTCGGCCGGGCCGTAACGACAGGGCCTGCGATCCGCATCCTTCGGGCATGACGTACTTCTGCGCTGCTCCTGTTCCTCTCGAGTGCCTCCGATGAGCCGCCGACTGCGCCGGCCGCCGCGGATGCGGTCACGGCTGTCCGTGGTGCCGCGGGGTGGCGACTCCGGCGCCCGCGCGCCTGCTGACGACAACCGTCCCCGGCTCCGGGCGCGGGGCGCACCGGACCTGCTCGCTCTGCTGCCGTACCAGCTCGGCTACCACCCCAGTGAGTCCGTGGTCGCTGTCTTCGTCCGCGCCCGTCAGATCCGGCTGACCGCCCGAGTCGACCTGCTGGCGCCGGAGTCCGCCGGGGCGTACGCCGCCGACCTGCGGAACCTGGCGCGACAGCATCAGGTGGACGAGATCGTGCTCTTCGCCTACAGCGCGGACGCGGCGCCGGCCCGGGCGCTGCTGACCGGGCTGATCGCCGCGCTGCCGCGGCGGCTGGTCCACGAGGCGTTGTACGTCGACGGCGCGCGGTGGTGGTCGATGACCTGCGATGACGCGTGCTGCCCCGCCGAGGGGACGCCGTACGACGTCGGTGGGCACCGGCTCGCGGCCGAGGCGGTGTTCGCGGGCCTGTCGGTGCGGGGCAGCCGGGCCGAGCTGGCGGCGGGCTTCGCCGGCCCCGCCGATGACCTGAACCGACTGTCGGCGCTGGCTGACCGGGCGCGACTGGCGGTGGCGGAGCTGGCGCCGGACGCCGCCGCCGCCCGGCTGGTCGAGCTGGTGCGGGCCGGGGCGATCGGGCTGGGGGACGAGGGCTGTGCCGAGCTGGCCGCGTTGGTGGTCGATCTGGGCCGGCGCGACCTGGCCTGGGCGATGATCACCCCGGCGGACGCCGAGCAGCACCTCGCGCTGTGGCAGCGCGTGGTGAGCCGGATCTCGCCGACGATCTCGGCCGCTCCGCTGGCCCTGTCCGGTATGGCGGGCTGGCTCAGCGGCAACGGTGCGGTCCTGAACTGTGCGGCCGACGAGCTGGCCCGGCGGCACCCCGGCTACTCGATGGGGGAGTTGCTGGCCACGATCAGCGAGCGGGCCGTTCCGCCAGGCTTGTGGGACACCTTGGGCGGCAAGGTCCACTCCGGGCTGCGGCAGGAGGTCGAGCGGCTGGCTGGTCGGACCGTCCCCGGTGCGGGTCCTGAGTCACTGGCCGGGCGGGACGGCTGCGGTTAGGTTGTCCCCCATGACGCGCTTCGTGGTGTGCGGGGAGACCTTGATCGACCTGATGCCGGCCGACTCGGACGCCGACAGCTCGCAGCGCTCGACGTGGCAGGCCCTCTCGGCCGGCGGGCCGATGAACTCCGCGGTCGCCCTGGGCAAGCTCGGCCTGGACACCCAGTTCCTCGGCCGGCTGTCCACGGACTCGTTCGGCGGTCAGCTCCGGAAGCACATCGAGGCGTCCGACGTTCAGCTCGATCTGGCGACGGAGTCCGACCAGGCCACCTCGATCGCGGTGGTGAGCTTCGACGACGAGGGGGTGGCGAGCTACACCTTCCACTTCGACGGCACGGCGAACTTCGGCTGGGAGCCCGGTGACCTGCCCGGCCTGGCCCCGGACGACTGGTTGCACATCGCCTCGCTGGCCTGCGTGGTTCCGCCGGGCGGCGAGGTGCTGCTGAACTGGGCTGGTGGGCTCGACTGCGGCGTGTCCTACGACATCAACGTCCGGCCCTCGGTCATCGACGACCCCCACACCTACTGGGACAAGGTCGAGCCCTGGCTCGGGGTGGTCGCCCGCAACCAGGGCATCCTCAAGGCCAGCGATGTTGACGTCCGCTTCCTCGCCCCGGCCGCCGGGGTGTCGGAGGACGCGGTCGAGGCGATGGGCACCTGGGTGCAGCGGTACGGCTACCGGGTCGGCGTCGTCACGCTGGGGGCCGAGGGTGCGGCAACGGTCGAGCCGGACGGCACCCGGACCGTCATGCCGAGCTTCCCGACCCAGGTGGTCGACACCGTGGGGGCCGGCGACACCTTCATGGCCGGCTTCCTGGACGCCTACATCGGCCAGGGTGCCGACGTGCGTGCCGCCCTCACCCGCGGGGTCGCCGCTGCCTCGATCGTGTGCGCGCGGCGTGGGGCCCAGCCGCCCACCTCGGCCGAGGTGGACGAGTTGGTCGCCAGCGCCGCCGGCGAGAGCTGACCAGCAAGACCTGTACGTCTGCTCGGATCCGCACGGTCGGCAATCGGCGCAGCTCCGGGGGAGGGGTGCTGATCTGGAGTGTGACCCGGGCCGTTCGACACCTCAGCACGCAGGTTGCGTCTCCGGCTGTCGGGTACGAGGACCGCCGGCAGCGGCGGCCAGGACCTCCACCGCCAGCCGCGCGCGCTCGGCGTCCGGGCGGCGACCGTCGGTCTCGGTCAGGTAGAAGGTGTCGATCGCCTGGCCGGCGACGGTGCTGATGTGCGCCGACCGGATGGACAGCCGGTGGGCGGCCAGCGCCCGGCCCAGGGCGTAGAGCAAGCCGGCCCGCCCGGCCGTCCGCACCTCGATCACGACCGCGCCTTCGCTGGCCTCGGGCACCAGCTCGACATAGGGCGTCGCCGGCGGTCCACCGTCCCGGCTGCCCACCCGGGCCTCGCGCCGCTGCACGGCGGCCAGCATGCTCTGGTCGCCGGCCTCGAGCCGCTCCAGCTCCTTGCTCAGGAACGCCGGGTCCGGCAGATCACTGAGCCGCAGCTTGTCCACCCGCCACGTGTTGACCGCGACCCCCTGGACCGTGTGCAGCACGGCCGACCGCACGGACACCGAGTGTGCCGCCAGCAGGGCGGCCGTCTCCCCGAACAGTCCCAGCCGATCGAGGGCCGCCACCACCAGCTGGACCCCGCCCGGCTGCGACTCGATCTGGACCCGCGGCCGACCGTCCAGCCGTACGGAGCGGGCCAGCCCCAGGTCGACCAGGGTGGTCACGTCCGTCCGCGTGCCGGCATCCACGAGCAACCCCTCGACCTGGCCGGCCAGGCCGTTGATCAGGGAGGCCCGCCACGGACTCCAGGCCGCCGGGCCCGCGGCCCGGGCGTCGGCCTCCGTCAGGGCGCGGAGCAGGGCCAGCACATCCGCCCGGCCGTCCACCGCCGCGACCAGCGCCTCCTGGGTCCGTGGGTCCGCGTGGTCGCGCTTGGTCGCCAGCAGGGCGAGCGTGAGGTGCTCGCGCACCAGCCGCTCCACCAAGTCCGCGTCGGCCGTGGACACCCCGATCGCCAGCACCGCCTCGCGCGCGACCGGCGCACCGACAGCGGCGTGCTGCGCGCCGGCCCCCGGGACCTTGCCGATGTCGTGGAACAGGGCGCTCAGCAGCAGCAGGTCCGGCCGTTCCACCTGGTTGAGGTGCCGCGACGCCTCGACGACCGCCTGCACCGAGTGCCGGTCGACGGTGAACCGGTGCACCGGGTTGTGCTGGGGTCGCGCCCGGATCGCCGACCAGCTGGGGATCCAGCGCGCGATGCAGCCGGCCAGGTCGAGCGCCTCCCAGACCGGCGCCAGACCGGTCCCGCCGGACAGCATCTCGAGCAGGGCCTCCCGCGCCTCGACCGGC
>CAXTVE010000332.1:0-3806 GCA_964247485.1 uncultured Propionibacteriaceae bacterium | reverse complement strand
AGCCGGTTGAGCCGCAGCGGGGGTGGCGGCAGTGCGGTCATCGGTCGGGCCTGCACGATCCACAGGGTCTGGTCCGCGTACGCCCACTCGATGTCCTGTGGCCGCCCGAAATGGTCCTCGATGTGGGCCGCGACGGCCACCAGCTCGCTGACGCCGGCGGGGCCCAACCGGGTCAGTGCGGACCCGGACAGGGTAGGCGGGCGCCGGTCGGCGCGGTCGACGACCAGGTGGTCGGCGGTGACCGTGCCGGAGACGACCGCCTCCCCCAGCCCGAGCCCGGCGTCGATCACCGTCTCGGACCGGTCCCCGGTGACCGGGTTGGCGGTGAACACGACGCCCGCCACCTCCGCCGGGACCATCCGCTGCACCACCACGGCCATCCGCACCGACGTCTCGGCGATGCCCCGCCGCGCTCGGTAGGCCACCGCCCGTTCCGACCGCAGCGACGCCCAGCACTGCCGCACCGCGTCCAGCACCGCCGACTCCCCCGCCACGTCGAGGAGGGTGTCCTGCTGCCCGGCGAACGCTGCGCCCGGCAGGTCCTCGGCGGTGGCGCTGGACCGCACCGCGACCGGACCCCGGCCCAGCGCGGCGTACGCCGTGGTGATCGCCTGCGCCACCGGGTCGGGGACCGATCCGTCGGCGTCGGCGGCGGCGTACGCGTCGGTGGTAACGACGAAGCCGGGCGGGACGCAGACGTCGGCCCTGATCAGCTCGCCGAGGTTGGCACCCTTCCCGCCCGCGACCGGGAGGTCTGCGCGACCGACATCACCCAGCGACCGCACCCAGTGCGTGTGGGGGGGACGACCCCCCGCGCCCCCCGATGGCCGCTCGTCGCTCGCGCTCCTCGTGGCTGATGGTCGCGTCGATTCGGTCACAGTCCACCTCCTCCTTGTGCTGCTTGACGCTACGCCGCGGGCGTCTGTGACACACAGGGCCCAGCCCGCACCAGCGCATAGGCTCGCTCGCATGCGCAACGCCTGGATCCGCTACCGGATCATGGCCTATCTCGTCGGGACCCTGCTGGTCGTCCTCGTCCTGATCGGCCTGCCGCTGAAGTACCTCTGGGACATTCCGGAGGTCGTCACCTGGACGGCCGTCCCCCACGGATACCTCTACATGGTGCTGCTGATCACCGCCGTCGACCTCGGCCTGCGGGCCAGGTGGAGCTGGACCCGGTTGCTGCTGATCGCGCTGGCCGGCACGGTGCCGTTCCTGTCCTTTGTGGCCGAGCGCAACGCGAGCGCGGACATCCGCACCAAATTGGCCCAGCAGCCCCAGTCCGTCGATCAGTCAACTGGGCATCTTACCTAGTCAGCGCCGATATATAGCGTTACTATCTGATTCCTCGATCAGCTCGACGATGCGCGCCAGGTCGTCGGCCGAGGCGAAGTCGATGGTGATCCGGCCGCGGTGGCGACCGAGGTCGACCCGGACCCGGGTGTCCAGTCGCTCGGACAGTCGGGAAGCAACCTCCTGAGCCTCGGGTGCCGGCACCTTCGGGCGGGACCGACGCTTCGGCGCCGTATCCTCACCGGTCTCGCCCAGGGCGACGATCTCCTCGATGGTGCGGACCGAAAGCCCCTCGGCGACCACACGCTGGGCCAGCCGCTCCTGGCCGGCGGGGTTGGTCACCGCGAGCAGGGCGCGGGCGTGCCCGGCGCTGAGCACGCCCGCCGCTACGCGCCGCTGAACGGTGGGCGGCAGCTTGAGCAGCCGCATCGTGTTGGAGATCTGCGGCCGGGACCGCTTGATGCGCGTGGCGAGCTCGTCCTGGGTGCAGTCGAAGTCCGACAGCATCTGGGCGTAGGCCGCCGCCTCCTCGAGCGGGTTCAGCTGCGCCCGGTGCAGATTCTCCAGCAGGGCGTCGCGGAGCAGGTCGTGGTCCTCGGTCTCCCGGACGATGGCCGGGATCGCGGCGAGTCCCGCCGCCTGGGACGCCCGCCAGCGCCGCTCGCCCATCACCAGCTCGAAGCGCCGGTCGCCCAGCGGCCGGACCACGACCGGCTGCAGCAGGCCCACCTCGGTGATGGAGTCGACAAGCTCGGCCATCGCATCCTCGTCGAAGACCGTCCGCGGCTGACGCGGGTTGGGCGTGATCGAGTCCGGCGGCAGCTCGGCGAAGTAGGAGCCCTCCGGGATCGGCACCGGCGCGGCCTCTGCCTGCTCCCTCGTCGCCCTCGCTACTGCCGCCGCCAGGTCGGGCGCCGGGTCGTCGACGGGGGCTGCGGCGACAGGCTCCGGCTCGGTGCGCTGGAACAGCTCCCCCAGGCCGCGACCGAGGCCCCGGTTCTTGGTGCTGGTCGGCATCAGGCTGCCCTCCCGGCGCCACGGAGGGCGATCTCCTCGGCTGCCTTCAGATAGGAGACCGCACCGGCCGAGTCGGGATGGTACGTCAGCACCGTCTGACCGTAGCTGGGTGCCTCGGAGATCCGGACCGAGCGCGGGATCACCGTGGGCAGCGTCTCGGCCGAGAAGTGGGTGCGCACCTCGTCGGCGACCTGGGCGGCCAGCCGGGTGCGGCCGTCGTACATGGTCAGCAGCACCGTGGTGAGCTGCAGCCGATGGTTGAGCTCACCCTTGACCAGGTTGATCGTGCGGATCAGCTGGGAGACACCCTCGAGGGCGTAGTACTCGCACTGAATGGGGATGAGGATCTCGTTGGCGGCGACCAGAGCGTTCAGGGTGAGCAGACCGAGCGAGGGCGGGCAGTCGAGGAACACGTAGTCGGTGGGGTACTGCTCGAGATAGGCGCTGAGGGCCCGGAGCAGGCGATTCTCCCGGGCCACCATGGAGACCAGCTCGATCTCGGCGCCGGCCAGGTCGATGGTGGCCGGCAGCACGGTCAGACCGGGGGCCTCGGTGGACTCCACCACATGGTCGGCGATGGCATCCCCACCGATGACCACCTCGTACGAACCGGGTGTGCCGGCATTGTGCTCGACACCGAGCGCGGTGGAGGCGTTGCCCTGCGGATCCAGGTCGATGACCAGCACGGAAAGTCCGCCGAGGGCCAGTCCGGCGGCCAGGTTGACGGTGCTTGTCGTCTTCCCCACTCCGCCCTTCTGGTTGGCCACCACGAAGATGCGGGAGGCCGCCGGGGCCGGGAGCCGGACCGGCGTTTCACGTGAAACCTGGTCGATCTCGAGATCCGGCGCCGGCGGCTGGGGCACTTCCTCGATGTCGAACCGGGCCCGGCGTGGACCCTTGGCGCGAGTGAACGGGTTGACCCGTCGGGCCGGCCCGGCACTCACGGTTTCACGTGAAACGTGGGGCCAACCGATGGCCGGATCAGAATGGACATCCCGGGGCCAACCCAGGCCTGGGGCAACTCTTTCGACAACGACAGCACCCATCGATTCGGCCCCCGAGACTATTGGCTACGTTCTGGCCATTCTCGACCGCCGACACGTTATCAAGGTCCGGCGACACTCCGCACGTCGCGGCTGAGGTTGGCGTCGCGCTGGAGATTGACGACGGGCGCGAGACTGCCGGGACTCAGGACGCCCGAGCGGCGAGCCGCACCACGGTGGCCGGCTCCGCCTGGGGGTGGGCCGACACCGACATCAGCTCGGCATCGAGCCGGGCCTCTCGCAGCTCGACCGTGGCCGCGGCCATCTCTGCTGCCGCCGACCGGCCCTTGAGCGCCAGAACGATGCCGTCCGGCCGGCGCAGCGGGGCGGACCAGGCCACGAGACGGCCCAGCGGCGCCAGGGCGCGCGATGCCACCACGGCGTCCTGCTCGCGGTGCTCCTCGGCCCGCCCGCGGGCACCCCGGAGCGGGGCGCCCCGTGCGGGGGCCTCGG
>CAXTVE010000331.1:0-3811 GCA_964247485.1 uncultured Propionibacteriaceae bacterium | reverse complement strand
GGCCAGCCCGGCGGTCACCCGGATCACCGAGCGGCTGGCCGCCGGGCTGGCCAGCCTGGTCAACGTGCTCAACCCCGATCGCATCGTGCTCGGCGGCCTCTACGCCGACCTGCTCCGGGCGTCGGAGATGACCCTGCGGGTCGGGCTGGCCTACCGGTCGTTCCTCGACCACGCCGCCGCCGTCGATCTTCGCCCGGCGGCCCTCACCCACCCCAGCCTGGTCGGCGCCGCCGAGCTCGCCCTGCAGCCCCTGCTCGACGACCCCCGCAGCGGCTCGCTCACCTCGACGTAGCCGGTGGGCGGGATCGCGAGAACGGGTCAGGAGGCGTGCGTACGCGCCTCGCGCCCGGCCTCGGCGGCCGGCTCGGGGTTGGCGACGAACTGCTCGCCGCGCGCGCTGCCCTCGGCCTTGGCGGCGTTCGTGTCCGCGATCTCCTCGTCCGACAGCTGCTCCCACGCCTCCTTCGGCAGGTAGCGCTTCGCCGCGCCGCCCTTCTCCTCCGGGCCGTCGGTCCGCGCCCGCGCACTGCCGTCGGAGGTCTGCCACTCCTCGGCGCTCCACTCCGACAGGTGTTGCTGGGTCTCGTCCTTCTCGCCGAGGTAGCCGCCGCCGGCGGACTCGTACTCGCGCTTGAGCAGCTGCGCCTTGCGCGCACTCCACTGTCCGGCCTTGCCGCCCTTGTCGCCCGCGACCACCTCGTCCTTGAGCCGCAGCCGCAGCTGCGGGTCGGTGTACTTGCGGTCCCAGTCCGCCGGGTAGTCGCCGTTCGCCACGGGCCGAACGTACCTCTGACTGGTCCGGTCTGCCCCACACTGGGTATCCGAACCGAGGGACCACAGCGGTTCCCCGGACGAGAGGAGTCAACTATGGGTGGACTGGACGACTTGACCAACATGGCCGGCCAGGGTGGCGGCATGCAGGAGACGATCAGCGACGCCGGCATCGACAAGGCCGGCGACGCGGTCGACGACAAGATCCCCGGCGACCAGTCGGGGATGATCGACAAGGGCGAGGACATCGCCGACCAGAAGATCGGCGAGTAGGCACCACCTCGTACGGGCGGTCGGCGTCGGGAACGACGCCGGCCGTTGCCGTCTTAGGCTGACCTGCTGTGAGCCTCGCCGTGATCTTCTGCTCCGACCCGTTGGCCCCACGCCGGGTCGACGCGCAGTACGCCGCGGAGGCCGAGCTCGTCCGCGATGCCGGGGCAACGGTGGCCCTGCTCGATCACGACGCCCTGCTGGCCGGCGACACCACCGCCGCCGTCCGGCGCGTGCCCGCCGACCTCGGCCCCGCCTGGTACCGCGGCTGGATGATCCCCGGCGATGCGTACGCCGCCCTGGCGGCCGCGCTCGACGCGAGGGGGGTGACCCTGCTGACCAGCCCCGAGCACTACCGCCGGGCGCACGAGCTGCCGGGCTGGTACGCCACCTTCGCGGCGGCGACCCCGCCCAGCGTGTGGAGCGTGGGCGTCCCGGGCGACCTCGCTGCGCTGGTCGCGCCCCTGCCGCCGGGGCCGGGGATCGTCAAGGACTACGTGAAGTCCCGCAAGCACGAGTGGCACGAAGCCTGCTACCTGCCCGACCTCGCTGATCGGGCCGCGGTGCAGACCGTGGTCGACACCTTCGTCGAGCGGCAGGCCGAGTCCCTGGCCGGTGGGATCGTGGTCCGGGCGTACGAGGACTTCGACACCGGCGGCGAGGCCCGCGCCTGGTGGCTGGACGGTGAGGCGGTGCTGATCACCCCGCACCCCGACACGCCGGAGCTGCGTCCGGAGCCGGCGCTCGACGCCGTCGCGCCGATGGTTTCCGAGCTCGGCTGCCGGTTCGTCACCACCGACCTGGCCCGGCGCACCGACGGGGAGTGGCGGGTCATCGAGGTGGGGGACGCCCAGGTCAGCGGGATCGCCGCGGCCGATCAGTTCGGCGAGCTGCTCCCCGCCCTGCTGGGGTCGGGCCTCACTCCCGGCGGTAGGCCGTGACGACCACGTCGATCTCGGTGTCCAGCGCGTCGAGGTCGCCCAGCCGTTCCTGCGTCTCGGGCCGCGCGGACCAGTAGTACGGCGTCATCCGCAGCAGCAGGCCCACCTGTCCGGGCCCGCGCACGGCCAGCGGGTGCGCGATCCGGTGCGTGCCGATCGGCCGGAAGCCCGGCTCGCCGCCCAGCGGGTCGGCGGCCGCGTGCTCGGCCGGGTCCGCGTACACCAGGCGTTTCAGCCCCGCCAGGTGCTGTGGGCCCGGCCCGCCGACCAGCACCACGCCACCCGGCCGCACCATCTGCGCGAACGCCGCGGCGCTCACCGGTGAGAAGTGCGACAGCAGCAGGTCCACGCGGCCGGGCCCGACCGGTGGGTGGTGGACCGCCGCCACCGCGTACACCCCCGCCGGGTCCTGCCGCGCGGCCATCCGGACCCCGGGCTTGGACAGGTCGAAACCGGTCCGGACCAGGACACCGTCGGCCGCGACCGCGGCCAGCCGCCGCAGGTAGTAGCCCTCGCCGCACCCGGCGTCGAGCACCACCGGTGCGGCGCCGTCGGGCAGGTGGCGCAGCACCAGCCGGGCCAGCTCGTCGGCCAGCGGCTGGTAGGCCCCGCCGGCGAAGAAGTCCCGCCGCGCGGCGATCATGTCGCGGCTGTAGCCGGGTTCCTTCGCATGCCGGTGCGCCGGGCTGAGCAGGTTGACGTAGCCCTCCCGGGCGATGTCGTACGCGTGTCCGCGCCCACACCGGTAGGTCGGGCCCGCCCGCGCCAGCGGCTCGTCGCACACCGGGCAGGTGAAGATCACCGCGTCACCCTAATCGTGTGGCCCAGGTCACAGCGACTGCTGGTAACGAAGGCGGGGAGGGCAGCGATATACGGGGCAGAAGCCCACGGCTTACCTGAACCCCCGAGCAGGCAAACCGTGGGCTTTCTCTATTCCTTCGCTTGCTCCCGCTGCCGACTCCGGTAGGCGGCCGCCTTCGCCCGGTCGCCGCAACCCTTCATCCCGCACCACCGTCGCCGATGCCCGCGCGACCGGTCGAGGAACGGCCGCGTGCACCGCTGGTCGGCGCACCAGTGCAGCAGGTCCCGGTCCGGGCTGTCGTGCAGGTCCAGGCAGTCGTTCGCCAGCGCCGCCATCAGCGCGTCGAACCCGCCCGTACGCCGCACGCGGCCGTCGTCGTCCAGGATCAGCACCGGCCCCGGTCCGACCGCGGCCCGGTTGACCAGCGCCCGGTCGCCCGCCCGCGGCGGCGTGTCGTCGATCAGCGCGGCGACCAGGCCGAAGATCGCCTCCCGGACCGAGCGGGCCGCGGTCAGCTGCCGCGGGCTGACGGCCGTCAGGTCGTCGACGATGCCGGACTGCCGGGCCCACTCGACGAGGTCCTGCGGCGTCTCGAGCTTCTCCTCGTCGGTCGTGCCGCGCTCGGCCACCGTGGGCAGGAAGTCCAGCACCGACCGATCGGCGATGAACTCGAATCCCATGTCACCACCTTGACAGGTGACGCGACCACCGGCAAGGGTAGGAATCACCTGTTCGACCGGTGACGACGCGGAAAGAGGTCTCTACCCACCATGAGCTCCCGACCGGCCGGCTTCCGCCGCTATCTCGCCGCCGCCGTCCTGATCCGCCTGGTCGACGAGGGCGCCCGGGTCGCCCTGGTGCTGCTGGCCCTGGACCGGACCCGCAGCGCGGCGGTCGGCGGCCTGCTCGTCGCCGCACTCCTCGTCCCGCACGTGGTGGCCGCGCCCGCCGTCGGCTGGCTGACCGACCGGGCCCGGCGGCCGCGGGTCGGCCGCGCCGGGGGCCCCCGCGGGGTAGCGGGCAGCCA
>CAXTVE010000330.1:0-3813 GCA_964247485.1 uncultured Propionibacteriaceae bacterium | reverse complement strand
GGGGTCCCCGACCGCGGCGGCCAGCCGCCCGGCGACCCGCGGACCGATGAGGGCGCCGAGGGCGGCGCACATGGAGACGGCGGCCACGGCCGAGCCCGAGCGGCCGCCGCCGGTCGCGTCCCCGACGGCGGCCGCCGGCGCGGTGCCCAGGAAGGCCGACGCCACGCCGTACGCGCACAGCACGGCGATCAGCACCCAGATGTTCGGGGCGAACGGCACCGCCAGCATGGTGACCCCGGCGGCCAGGCCACCGCCGATCATGGCCGGCCGGCGACCGACGGTGTCGACGAACCGGCCCGCCGGGCCGAGAGCGATGGTCTGGGCCACCGCGGCGATGGCGAAGGTCACCCCGGTCCAGGACGCGGGCCGCTGCAGCACCTCCACGACCAGCACCGGAACCAGCGACGAGCGGACCCCGAACGCGGTCCAGCCCTGGGCCAGGTTGGTCAGCAGAGCCGCCTGGTAGCGCGGGTCCCGCAGTGCCGCACCGAACCGCACCGCGACCCCCTCCGGCTCGTCGGGCCGGGCGCCGCGCGCACGCAGCAGGACGAGCCCGACGGTGCCCGCCACGGCCAGGGTCGCGGCGTAGAAGAAGAACGGGGCGGTGAGGGAGAAGGCGGCCAGCAGGCCACCCACCGCGGGGCCGGCCATCCCGCCGATCAGGAAGCCGCTCTGGAAGAAGCCGGCCGCCCGGCCGCGCACCCCCGCGTCCACCGAGGTGAGCAGCAGCGTGAAGGCCGACACGGTGAACATGGCCGAGCCGATGCCGCCGACGCCGCGCAGCACCAGCAGCTGGACGTAGGAGTGGGCGATGCCGGCCAGCCCGCTGGAGAGGGCCACGATGAAGATGCCGGTGGCCATGATCAGGCGCTCGCTCCACCTGTCGATCAGCCGGCCGCACAGGGGGCTGGACGCCAGCCGCATCAGGGCGAAGGCCGAGATGACCGCGCCGACCTCGAAGTTGCCGACGCCGAAGCTCCGGGCGAACACCGGCAGCACCGGCACCAGGACCCCGAAACCGACCGCCACGCAGAACGCGATCAGCCCGAGGACGTACACCTCCCGCGGCAGTCCCGAGCCCCGAGCGCGGATGCCGTCCCGGACCGCACTCAGCCTCGACACCGCGCCAGTCTGCCCGATCCCGCCGGCCGGATAGATTGGTGGCGTGGGACTTTCGGACGCACTTCGCACGGCCGCGGCTCGCCAGCAGGGGCGGTGGACCTACGTCGTCAACGATCCGGAGGCGCCTGCGCCGGCGGCGGAGGACCCGGCGGAGCCCACCGGGCCAGCCCCGGCGGGGGTGCCGCCCGTGATGGCGGGTGCCTCCCCGGCCCTCCCGTCGGCGCCCTCGCCCGAGCCGGAGGCGCCGGTCATCAAGACCACGACCACCTCGGAGTTCGACCGCGCGGTGCCGCCGGGTCTCCAGGTCGCTGCCGCCTGGTCGTGGCGGGTGCTGCTCGTGGTCGTCGTACTCGCCCTGCTCGGTTGGCTGGCGCGCTACCTGTCCCAGGTCGTGGTGCCCGTGGCCATCGCCATCCTGCTGGCCGCGCTGCTCGCCCCGGTGGCCAACCGGCTCCGCCTGTGGGGCGTGCCCCGCGGCGCCGCGACAGCGATCACCGTGCTCGGCGGGCTGGCCCTGATCGCCGGCTCGCTCGCCCTGATCGGCACCCAGATCGCCGCCCAGGCCTCGACCCTGTCGGGCAACGTGGTGCAGAGCTTCTACCAGCTGCTGGACTACCTGCGGAACGGGCCGATCCCGGTGCCCGACGCCTGGCTCGACTCCGGGCCGTGGGCCACGCGCATCTCAGCCTTCTTCACCGACAGCCAGAGCGCGATCGCCGGGTACGCCGCGGCCATCACCACCGGCGCAGGCCACTTCCTGGCCGGCTTCGCGATCGCGATCTTCGCCCTGTTCTATTTCCTCTACGACGGCCGCGGCATCTTCGCCTTCCTGCTCCACTTCGTGCCCCGCGCCGCCCGGGAACGGGTGGACGTGGCCGCGCTCAAGGGCTGGCGGTCGCTGTCCTCCTACGTGCGGGCCACCATCCTGGTCGCTCTGGTCGATGCCGTCGGGGTGCTGATCGTCGCGCTCATCCTGGGGGTTCCCGTCGCCCCGGCGCTGGCCGCGCTGGTCTTCATCGGCGCCTTCATCCCGCTGGTGGGCGCCCTGGTCTCGGGCTTCGTCGCGGTGGCGGTCGCCCTGGTCGCGCTGGGTTGGGTCCAGGCGCTGATCATGCTGGGCGGGGTGATCCTGGTGATGCAGATCGAGGGCCACGGGCTGCAGCCGTTCCTGCTCGGCCGGGCCGTCAAGCTGCACCCGCTGGCGGTGCTGCTGGCCATCGCCGTCGGCATCATCGTCGGCGGCATCGTCGGCGCACTGCTGGCGGTGCCGATGCTCGCCTTCGCCAAGGCGTTCGTCCAGTACCTCGCGGGCGCCGATGAGCCTCGGCGCCTGCGTCCGCTCTGGCCGATCCGCCGTCCCGTGTGAGCCCATGCGCCTGGTCGGGCGGGAGCGTGAGCAGGCCGCGCTGCGCTCGCTTCTCGACCAGGCCGTCGACGGGCGCGGCGGAGTGGTGCTCATCGTGGGGGAACCCGGCGTCGGGAAGCGCTCACTGCTCGCCGATCTGACCGGGTACGCCGAGACGCGTCAGGCCCTCGTGCTCAGCGGCCGGGCGGTCGCCGGCAGTGGGCCTTACCGGCCGGTCAGTGAGGCCCTGCTGCCTCTGGTCCGCTCCGGCCAGGTGCGGGAGAGCGACGCGCTGCGTCCGTTCCGAAGTGCCCTGGGGCGGATCCTTCCCGGGTGGGCGGACCCCGGGCCTCCGGAGGCCGGCGTCGACCCCGTACTGCTGCTGGGCGAGGCGGTGATCCGGCTGCTGCTCGCCGTCCCCGCCCCGGTCCGGGTGCTCGTGCTCGACGACGTGGGTCAGGCCGATCCCGATACCCTGGCCCTGCTGGCCTACCTGACGAGCGCGGTCCGGCAGGTCTCGCTGCTGGTCGTCGGTCGGCAGGACGACCCGCCCCCGGTGCCGGCGTTGAACCGTCTGCCGGCCGCCCGGCTGCGCCTGGCCCGGCTGCCGGCTGCCCAGATGGCCGTGCTCGTTGACGGCGTTCGCCGGCTGCCGCCCGAGGTGCGCGACACGATCGTGATGCGGTCGGAGGGTCTGCCGCTCGCCGCTGTCGAGTTCGCCCGCAGCCTCCCGGAGGACCCTCGATCGGATCACCTGCCGGCGGTACCAGTCGGTTACGCCGCTCTGGTCAACGAGCGGGTGGCCTGCCTGGACGACGGCGCAGCCCGGCTGCTCTCGGCGGCGGCCGTGCTCGATCCGGCCGCCTGGACCGTGCTGGGCGAGCTCGCCGGACTCGACGACGGTGCGGCGGCCGACGGTTTTCGCCAGGCCCTCGGCCTCGGGTTGCTGGTGACGAAGGGCGGCGAGCTCCGCTGGACGCACCCGCTGGTGGCCGAGGCGATCCTGGCCGGTCTGCTACCGATCGAGCGGCAGCGGCTGAACCTCCGGGCCGCTGAGCTGCTTCTCGACCTGGGTAGTGACGAGGGGGACGCGGTGGCGGCCGACCGGCTGGCCGCCCATGGCTGGCCCGGCAATGTCCGCGAGCTCGAGAACGCGATCGAGCGTGCGGTGATCTTCGCGCCGGGCCCGCTGTTCGAACCCGCGCACCTGCCACCGACGGTTCACGCCGAGCGACCGAGCACCGGCATGCCGCCGATCCCGGGCGCGACGATGGCCGAGCTCGCGCGCTACGCGATCCTCGAGACCCTGCGCGCGACCTCGGGCTCGACCTCGAAGGCGGCCGAGA
>CAXTVE010000329.1:0-3813 GCA_964247485.1 uncultured Propionibacteriaceae bacterium | reverse complement strand
ATCGTCGGCGGCGATGCGCGCCGATTCGTTCTCGCTCAGCACCAGGTCCCGCGGCACGGCCGCGAACCGGGGGCGGGAGAACGCGCGCGGGTTGGCGTACCAGTCCCAGCGCCACTGCCCGACGTGCCGTCCCAGTGGCCCGAGCTCGACCCGGCCCAGCCCGATCCTGCTCTCGTCCACCCGGTCGCAGGTGCCGAGCACCAGCTCACCGCCGAGCAGCGGGCCACGGCCGGCCGGACCCGGGACCGCGTACGCGCCGGTCGCCCCGGCGCAGAGGGCCCAGGCGGCGCACTCCGGCGCCGGGAGCCAGGCCAGCTCGGCGGTCAGGACCACCGGCTCCAGGGTGTGGTTGACGAGCGCCACCCGGATGCTCCAGCCGGCCGCGAAGGAGTGGCGCAGCACCAGGCCCAGGCCGGTCGGCGAGGTGTGGTCGAGCTCCAGCTCGTCGACGTCCACCGCTGCGCGGGGAGCCGACCACACGATCTCGGAGTCGCCCGACCAGACCCGGACCCGACCGCCGCCGGCCAGGCAGCTGGCGGCCCCGGGTCGTGGTCGGACCGCCTCGATCGCCCCGTCGCCCGCGAGCTGGACGACGCCGCCGCCCAGGGCGTAGGTCAGCCCCGGCATCGACGCTCCTCCTGGCTGTGGACCGCCGTCGCGATCGTTGCGGTAACACTTCGTGGCGTTCGCTGCGGCGGCTCGCGAATCTGCCCTAGCGTGTCAGCCATGACGGGTGCGTTGCCACCCGGGGGTCGCCCCCCGGGGACGCGCGGCGGGGTGCCGCAGCACACGGGGAACCTCCACGAGACGCGCGAGCCGTGGCCGCGCGACTTCGGGCGGGACGGAATCTCCGGGCTGGTCACCCTGGATCGTGCGATGCGGGCCCGGGACGTCTCGCGTCCCGGACTGGAGGACGAGCAGGTCGCCGGCGAGGTGATCGACGAGCTGCTGGCCCGGATCGACGGGCGGCGTACGCCGAGCCGGACCTGACGGCGCTCAGCCGCGCCGGGCCTCGTACTCCGCGAGCAGCTGGATCCGGCGGGCGTGCCGCTCGTTGCCGCTGAACGGGGTGGCGAGGAAGAGCCGCACCATCTCCAGCGCCTCTTCCTCGGGGTGCATCCGGGCCCCGATGCTGATCACGTTGGCGTCGTTGTGCTCGCGACCGAGCCGAGCGGTGTCCAGGTCGTACGCCAGGGCCGCCCGGGCGCCGGTGACCTTGTTCGCCGCGATCTGCTCGCCGTTGCCCGAGCCGCCGATGACCACGCCCAGGGAGTCGGGCTCGGCGACCGCACCCTCGGCCGCCGGGATGCAGAAGACCGGGTAGTCGTCCTCGGCGTCGTAGACCTCGGGGCCGTGGTCGACGACGTCGTGCCCGTCCTCGACAAGCGCCGCCGCCAGGAACTTCTTCAGGTCGAAACCGGCGTGGTCGCTGCCGAGGTGTACGCGCATGGATGCACTATCGCAGAGGTCTCCTGAGCCTGTCGAAGGACACGGTCGCGACCCGGCCGGGGGGATCACGTCGTTGGCCGACCTCCCTACGCTGGGCGCCGTGTCGAGTGGTTCCGCTCCACCGCGACCGGTCAGCCGGCGCACCCTGCTGGGCGGGGCCCTGGCGGCGGGTCTGTCCGGGTTCGCCGGGTGCGCACCGGGCCCCGACCCGGACCGCGCCGGCGCCTATTGCGTCAGTCGAGGCACCCTGGAGCGGCGACGCGCCATCGGGGGGCTGCCGCTGGTGTACGCGCCGAGCGGGTCGCGTCAGGCGTTCTGGTTCGAGCCGGCGTTCGCGGGCCAGCTGGACGCCTGGGTGGACGGACTCGCCGCCGATCTCGGCCGGCCGGCCACCCGTCTCGACACCTACGGCAGCTGGATCGACGGCGGTGGCGCCTGCGACTCGTGGCACCACGCCGGGCGGGCGTTCGACCTCGCCGTGCTGCGGCTCACCGGCGGAGGAGTCGTCTCCTGCCGCTACGACCAGTGGCGGACGCGCCGGACGGCCGAGCTGACGCCGATCCGGCGGGCGTACTGGGCGCTGGCGGCCGGGCTGCACCTGCGGTTCGCGTACGTGCTCACCTATCTCTACGACGCCCGGCACGCCAACCACATCCACCTGGACAACGGGCGCTCCGGCCCTGACCTGTCGAGGTTCCAGTCGGGCTCCCGGGTGCAGGTCCAGGCGGTACAGGCGATACTGAGCTACCTGTGGGACGAGCCGGTCGAGCTGACCAGCCGCTGGGACGCCGCGACCCGGGCGGCGACGGCTCGCGTGCTGGACGACCTCGAGCTGCCCGGCGACCTGGGCGACCCGCAGGCCTGGCCCGGCTTCCTCCGCGCCTCCGCGGCCCGGGCCCGCTGAGCCCCGCCCTTACCGGCCCAAGAACTCCAGCACAACGCGGTTCCACTCGTCCGGATGGCTGACGTTGACCCCGTGGGGTCCGCCCTTCACCACGTACAGCTCGCTGCCCGGGATGGCGTCGTGGGTGCGTCGGCCCGATCCCTCGAAGTGCACTGTGACGTCGCCGTCGCCGTGAATGACCAGGGTCGGCACCGACACCTTGAGCAGGTCCTCCCGGAAGTCGGTGTTGGCGAACGCAGCCATGCAGGCCAGCGCCGCCTTCTTGTCCGACTGCAGGCACAGCGCCAGGGCGTCCAGCCGTTGCTCCTCGGTCACCTTCAGGTCCCCGTCGACCGAGAAGAACTCGGTGGTGAACTGGTCGTAGAACGACTCCTGGTCGGCGGTCAGCGAGGCGGTCATCTTGGCCGCCTCAGTCTTCTCCAAAGGGCCGTCCGGGTTGTCGGCGCCCTTCATCAGGTACGGGGTGACCGAGGAGGCGAAGACCACGCTGCGCACCCGCTCGTCGCCGTATTTCGCGAAGTACCGTGCCACCTCACCACCGCCCATCGAGAACCCCACCAACGTCACATCGGTCAGGTCGATCTCGGTCAGCAGCGCGTGCAGATCCTCGGCCAGGGTGTCGTAGGTGTAACCGGTCAACGGCTTGTCGCTGCGCCCGAACCCCCGCCGGTCATAACTGACCACCCGATACCCCGCCGCCGCCAGCACCGGCACCTGCTCGCTCCACGACGCCCCCGACAACGGCCAACCATGGATCAGCACCACGGCACGGCCACTGCCGCCGGTGTCGTCGACGTAGAGATTGGTGTTCTTGAACAACCCGGAATGGGCGGTGATCTCAGTCATGACCGTGATTCGGTGCGGGCCTGGTCGAAGATGGGGTCGGCCGTCCGGGTGCGCTTGAGCTCGAAGAACCCGGGATAGGACGCCAGTGCGACGACGCCGTCGAAGACGCGTCCGGCCTCCTCCCCCTTCGGCGCCGGCGACATCACCGGACCGAAGAAGGCGACCCCGTCGACGTGGATCACCGGCGTGCCCACCTCGTAGCCGACGGGGTCCATGCCCTCGTGGTGCGAGGCCCGCAGCGCTTCGTCGTAGTCCCCGGTGTCGGCCCGCTCGAGCAGCTCCGGCGGCAGCCCGACGTCGGCCAGCGCGCCGGCGATGGTGTCGTGCCCCAGCCCCTCCTGCCCCAGGTGGATCCGGGTGCCGATCGCGGTGTAGAAGGCCGCCAGCTGCTCCTGGCCGTACTGCTCCCCCACCGCCAGCGCGACCCGGACCGGGCCCCAGCCCTGGTCCATCATCGCCGAGTACTCCTCGGACAGGTCCCGACCGGCGTTGAGCACCGACAGGCTCATCACGTGGAACGAGGTCTTGACCGGCCGGACCTGCTCCACCTCGAGCATCCAGCGCGAGGTCAGCCAGGCCCACGGGCACATCGGGTCGAACCAGAAGTCGACGGT
>CAXTVE010000328.1:520-3813 GCA_964247485.1 uncultured Propionibacteriaceae bacterium | reverse complement strand
GCGCTCACGGGCGCCGACGGCCGGCCGAGCCGGCGCATGCTCCTCCTCGGCGGGGTCCTCCTCGCGGCGGTGCTCAGCGGCTGCAGCCCGGAGGTGTCGCGCCCGAAGGGCGGTGACCTCCGGACGCGGCTGGCCGAGGCCCTGGGCACCGACGACCCGATCCGCGCCGGCCTGCTCGCCGACCCGCACACCGACCTGACCCCGGTGCCGGCCGACTGGCTGCCGGGGTGGGTGGTCGTCGACGTGCTGGCCCGGACCATGCCCCACCCGCGGAGGTTCTACGCCGCGCTGTCCGACGAGAACCGGGCGGTGGTGCTCACCGGCCGGCCGGACCGGTTCTCGACCGTCCTGGTCGACGCCGGCGTACGGGTCGACACGGCGGCGGTGGCCACGGCGATCGCCGCCGTCTTCCTCGACGCGACCCGCGACTTCCGGGCCTACGCGTACCGGGTCGAGGTGGTCGATGACATCGAGTGGCTACCCGAGCCCAATCCGGCCGAGCGGGCCCGTCGCGACGCCGTGGTCCAGGCCTACCGCGACCGGACCAGGCCTCCGCGGGCCGAGGGCGGCGCCGGTCGGTGGTCGGTCAGTGCCTGGATGCTGGAGGACCGCGACCTCGTCGAGCACCGGCTCACCCTGGTCTCCGGGCGACCGGTGACCGACCAGGCCACGACCCATGAGCGTGACCTGCCCGTCCCCTCCTCGCGCTGACCGGGGACGGGAGGTCACGCCGCCTTCTTCTTGCCGCCCTTCTCCTTGCCCTTGCCCTTGGACTGCTCCGCCTCCGCCACCTCGTGGGCGTGGTCCGGGACGTACTTCGACAGCTCCCGCGGCGGGCGCTGGTAGCCAGTGGTCGCGGCGGGCCGCTCCGTCGGCAGCTCCACGACCGGCAGGGGCACCTCCTCGTAGTCGACCGTCGACAGGAAGTGGGCGATCATGTTCAGCCGGGCGTGCTTCTTGATGTCGGACTCGACCACGTACCAGGGGCTGGCGTGGGTGTCGGTGTGGGCCATCATGGTGTCCTTCGCCCGCGAGTAGTCCTCCCAGCGGTTGATCGACTCCAGGTCCATCGGGCTCAGCTTCCACTGGCTGGTCGGGTCGTTGAGCCGCGACCGGAAGCGCTTCAGCTGCTCCGCGTCGGAGACCGAGAACCAGTACTTCCGCAGCAGGATGCCGTCGTCCATCAGCATCTGCTCGAAGATCGGCGTCTGCTCCATGAACCGGTCGTACTCCTCGTCGGAGCAGAACCCCATCACCTTCTCCACCCCGGCCCGGTTGTACCAGGACCGGTCGAAGACCACGATCTCGCCCTTGGCCGGCAGCTGGGCGATGTAGCGCTGGTAGTACCACTGGCTGCGCTCCCGCTCGGTCGGGCTCGGCAGCGCCGCGACCCGGGCGATGCGGGGGCTCAGATACTCCGTGAGCCGCTTGATCGTGCCGCCCTTGCCGGCCGCGTCCCGCCCCTCGAAGACCACCACGATACGGGTCCCGGTGGCCTTCACCCACTCCTGCAACTTGACCAGCTCGGTCTGCAACCGGAGCAGCTCGGTCTCGTAGAGCTCGTTGGGGATCTTGTCGGACTTCGACCTCTTCGCCGCCTTCTTGTTCGCCATGACCTGACGTTACCGGGTTGCGCTTCCCCCGGTAAGAAGGGCTGTCCGGCCTCGGCTTTTCGTCGCCCGGCCGGTGTGGGAGCCTGGACCGGGTTTGCGAGGAGGGGAAGACGTGGGAGACCGCAGGGGGAGGTCCGCCGCAGCGGCCCTGCTGGCGGCGGCGCTGACGCTGGTGCTCGGTGGGTGCACGCTGCTGGGCGGCGGCATCACCGACCAGGATCCGGCGCCGTCGGGCGACGGGAAGGCCCTGATCGGCGTGGCGATGCCGACCAAGGTCTCCGAGCGGTGGATCGACGACGGCAACAACATCAAGAAGGAGCTGGAGGGGCTCGGCTACCGGGTGGACCTGCAGTACGCCAACGACAAGGTGCCCGCCCAGCAGCAGCAGCTCACGTCGATGCTCGACCAGGGCGCCAAGGTCCTGATCATCGCCGCGATCAACGGCGAGGCGCTGGCCCCGCAGCTGGCGGCGGCCGGCGAGGCCGGGGCCAAGGTGATCTCCTACGACCGGCTGATCAACGGCAGCCCGAACGTCGACTACTACGTCACCTTCGACAACTACAAGGTGGGGGTCCAGCAGGCCACGTCCCTGCTCACCGGCCTCGGCGTCCTGGACGCCAAGGGCAAGAAGACCGACCGCAGGGGCCCGTACAACATCGAGCTGTTCGCCGGGAGCCCGGACGACAACAACGCCACGTTCTTCTTCAACGGGGCGATGAGCGTGCTGAAGCCCTACCTGGACTCCGGGGTGCTGACCGTGCCGTCCAAGCAGACGGCGCTGCCCCAGGTGGCGATCCAGCAGTGGCAGCAGGACACGGCCGAGCTGCGGATGGCGACCATCCTGGACGGCGTCTACCGCGAGCGGAAGCTGGACGGGGTGCTGTCGCCGTACGACGGCCTGTCCCGCGGAATCCTGGACGCGACCAGGTCCGCGCGCATCCCGACCCCGATCGTCACCGGGCAGGACGCCGAGAAGCCGACCGACAAGCTGATCCTCGACGGGGTGCAGTACTCGACGATCTTCAAGGACACCCGCCTTCTCGGAAAGACCGCAGCGGTCATGGCCGACAACGTGCTCAAGGGCACCGACGTCGAGGTCAACGACACCACGACCTACGACAACCGGGTCAAGGTCGTGCCGTCCTACCTGCACGCCTCGGTGATCGTCACCCGGGACAACCTCGTCAAGGAGGTCGTCGACACGGGCTACTACACGCGTGAGGAGATCGAGAAGGGCGAGTAGCCCGAGGTGGCCCGTTCGGCGGGAAGGATTCCCGGCGTGCGCCGCTGGCTCCCGCCGACCGTCTGCCTGCTGGTCTGCGCGCTGCTCGCCGGATCGGTGTACGCGGCCGAGCGCGTCGGCCTGCCGGTGCCGGACCGGGGTGCGGCCACGGCGTACGTGCCCGTGGACGGGTTCGCGGCCCACGTGGCGGTGGACCGCGGTGGCCGCCGGCGCCACACCCAGGTGGTCGAGTCCGCCCGGGGCAACGGGCTGACGCTGGTGCAGGGGCTCACGTTCGTCTTCGGCGCCCTGATGCTGCAGACCCTCGGCGCGGAGCGCGACGAGGCAAGGGTGTGGCGGACCACCGCCACCACGGTCACCGCGACCGCCGACCGCGCCGCCCAGCCGGACGCGCTGTTCTACCGGGTGGACGGGGCGGTCGAGCTGCTCGGGGACGC